>SXXZ01000086.1 GCA_005789375.1 Verrucomicrobiales bacterium
CCGAGCAACCGTCTGAAGGCCTGCCCGCTGACCCGAATTCAATCGTCGCGGAGACCGATCCAGCACAGCGATCACGCCGGCCACGGCCCCGGAAGGGAGGCGTATCGGAAGACACGAAAGCCAGCGCCATCCGTCCGGCAGCTGGGTCTGGGCATCGCGCAGTTCGATCCAGTCGTGGATGCTAACAGCGACTCGGGAGATCACCGGCAGAACCGTTTCAATGAACTCTGGAGAGCATCCGGTCTGTCCTGCTGGGATCCAGCTAAGGCGCTCTTCCAGCACCACTATGGCCGCCGGAGCAACGCTCACTTGAGCCGCCAAGTTGGCGAGCTCATCCAGCGTGCCACCGGGTCTGGGGGCGGCGTTCATCATGGGCCAGATTCTAACCTCCGCTCCACGGGTTGGTCACCCGGAAAGGTTTGTTCAGAACCGCCCACTCAGTGGCACTGAGACCGGGCTGGAGCAAGCCTTTGGAAGCGAACAACCCATTGCCTCAGACACAGCGCAAAAGCCACATCCTCTTCGGAGCTTGTTGGCGAGCGCAGGCGCGGTCCTGACGAAAACTTAGGACCGCGCTCAGATTACCCGTATTTCAGTAGGGCAGGGGAAAACGGGCCGTCAGCGCCTTCACGCGGTCTTGCACCTTCGCCGCCGTGGCCGGATTAGCGATATCCAGAAGAACCTCACTAATCATGTCGGCGATGGCCAGCATTTCTGGTTCGCACATGCCACGGGTGGTGACCGCTGGGGTTCCCAATCGCACTCCGCTGCCCTCGAAGGGAGATCGGGTCTCGAAGGGGATAGTGTTTTTGTTGGTCGTGATCCCGGCGGTGTCGAGGACTAGCTGGCACTGCTTGCCCGTCAATCCACGGGCCCCGACATCGACGAGCATGAGGTGATTTTCGGTTCCACCACTGACGATGCGGAAGCCATTGCGCTTCATGCCCTCGCACAGAGCTGCTGCATTGCGGACAATTTGCTGCTGGTAGCCCTGGAAGCTGGGTTGCAGTGCCTCATGGAAGCACACGGCCTTGGCAGCGATCACGTGCATTAAGGGGCCGCCCTGGATGCCGGGGAATACTTGCGAGTCGATGGCCTTGGCGTACTGAGCCTTGCACAAGATGAGTCCGCCGCGCGGGCCCCGCAGGGTCTTGTGAGTGGTCGTCGTAACGAAGTCGGCATGGGGCACTGGGCTCGGGTGAACCCCGGCGGCCACGAGTCCAGCGATGTGGGCGATGTCCGCTAACAGCATCGCACCGACCTCACGGGCAATTTCGCCCATGCGTTGGAAATCAATGCGGCGCGAATAGGCCGAAGCTCCGACGGTGATCATCTTGGGCCGATGCTCGCGCGCCATGGTGGCGAGCTGGTCGTAGTCGATGAGTTCGCTGTCCTTGCTGACGCCGTAGTGGACGATCTCGAAGAACTTGCCGGAGAAATTGGCCTTGTTGCCGTGGGTCAAGTGACCGCCATGGCTGAGGTCCATGGTCAGCAGTTTGTCGCCGGGCTTCAGCATGCTGAAATACGCGGCCATGTTGGCTCCAGAGCCGGAGTGAGGCTGTACGTTGGCATGCTCGGCCCCGAAGAGTTGCTTGGCGCGGTTGATGGCCAAGACTTCTGCTTCGTCGACGTACTCGCAGCCCCCGTACCACCGTTTGCCCGGGTAGCCTTCGGCATACTTGTTGGTAAGAACGCTGCCCTGGACCTCCATAACGGCCGGGCTGGTGAAGTTTTCGCTGGCGATGAGCTCGATGTTCTCGAGCTGGCGCAAACGTTCATGGCGTAGGATGTCGGCGATCTGCGGATCAACGGAGGCGAGTGATGTGGACATGTCTGGTTCGATCTTGTTCACGCGGCGCTCGTGGCGGCCGCCTTCGAAAGGGGTTTGGATGAAGTTTTCAACGATTTGAATGGCCTGCTCCGGAGAGACGAATCGTGCCCCAAGGCAGAGGATATTCGCATCGTTATGCTGACGGGCAAGAGCCGCTCCCTCGATGTTGTGCACCAATGCGGCGCGGATTCCGGGAACCTTGTTGGCAGCGATGCTAATACCCACTCCGGTCGAGCAAATGAGGAGTCCAAAGTCGGCCTCTCCGGATGCCACCTTGCGGGCCACCGCCTGAGCGTAGTCCGGATAGTCGGCAGATTCCGGTCCGTAGGCCCCCTCGTCGATCACATGAAGGCCCATCTTGGAAAGGACTGGGGCCAGGCTGTGCTTGAGGGAGAATCCGGCGTGGTCTGAGCCAAGAGACACGGTCAGGGTCGGTCGGATTGATCCCCCTTCACGAATGAATCGAATGGCAGCATCGACGGCATGGTGGATCTGGTCCCGGCAATCGAGGTAGCCGTCCAGCGGTCCGCCGATGGGGTCGTGGATGTCGAGGTCTAGTTCGTTGACGTTCTCCTCGAATTCGCGGAGGACGAATAGTTTTTCAGCGGCCTCCGGATACAGTGAGACGATGCCTTCCACATGTCCCCGGGTGAGACCGAAAATGTAATCGGCCTCCCGGACCAGTCGACCGGTCAGCATTTGGGCCCGGTGCTGCGAGATGTCTATCCCCATCTGACGGAGAGCGCTCACCGAGTGAGGGCTCACCAGCTGACCATTCAGTGCATTGATCCCCGCTGAAACCACCTGCCATTCCGATGAATCCCCTGTGGCCTTGCGAGCCAAAGCGGCAGCCATGGGGCTGCGGCATGTATTGCCGGTGCAAACGAACAGCAGGGTCTTCATGCGCGAGAGAAAAGATACATTGGATGGTGTTGCTTCAAGGAGTCCGGTCAACGCTGATGTCGATGAAGGAGCTTCCCGACTGGATCAGTGACTTGCGTTGCTTCGGTGGGAGGGAACGTCTTAGTGCTGGCTCCAACCCC
>SXXZ01000087.1 GCA_005789375.1 Verrucomicrobiales bacterium
CCCTCGGTGCCCATGGAAATGCCGTCCGAGATGGTGATGGTGTTGAAGACCACGGCCTTTCCACCGTTTTCATTGATGCCCTGAGTGACACTGACGGCCAGTTGATCGATGTGCATGTTGCACGGCGTAACCATGCTCCAGGTGGAAGCCACGCCGATCTGAGGCTTCTGAAAATCTTCCTTCGTAAACCCGGTGGCGTAGAGCATGCCGCGGCTGGGTGCGCGTTCGATGCCATCTACCACAATGGACGAGAAGGGGCGTGGGAGGGAGTCGTTCTGAGACTTTTTGGTGGGAGTCTTAGCAGTCGATCGGCGTTTCATTGCGAAGCGATGGTCGCGAACGGATCCTGCCGGCGGAAGACAGAAAATGAACAGCAGGAGGGGTGCTCAACTCCACCGTTGCGACTCCAAGGGTGGGTCTTTAATCTGCCCAACAGGGGTGGATGCCCCGTCAATGAGACACTTTCTCGATTTCGAAAAACCCATCGCCGAACTCCAGCGCAAGCTCGACGAGTTGCGTTCCCAGCCGGCCACACCCTCATTGGGAATCTCTTGGAAAGAAGAGATTCACCTGCTGGAAGGCAAGATCCAGGAGGCCCAGCGGCAGCTGTATTCAAATCTAACGCCGTGGCAGCGAGTTCAGTTGGCGCGCCACCCTCGGCGTCCTTACACGCTGGATTATCTCAAGACGACGTTCAGTGAGTTCGAAGAACTGCATGGCGATCGGCTCTACTCGGACGATCGGGCGATGGTCGCTGGGTTTGCACGACTCGGCAGCGAAAAGGTGTTGGTGATCGGCACACAGAAGGGCCGCGACACCAAGGAAAACATCTTACGCAACTTCGGCTCGGCGCATCCCGAGGGGTATCGAAAAGCCCTTCGCCTGATGAAAATGGCCGACAAGTTTGGTTTGCCCATTGTCACTCTTATCGACACGGCTGGGGCTTACCCGGGCATTGGTGCCGAGGAACGTCATATTGCTGAGGCTATCGCCGTGAATTTGCGCGAAATGATGACCTTCGAGGTGCCTATCATCGCTTGCGTCATTGGTGAAGGTGGGTCCGGCGGAGCTTTGGGCATTGGTGTGGCCGACCGGGTATTAATTCTAGAAAACGCCTACTATTCGGTGATTAGTCCGGAGGGTTGTGCGGCCATTCTCTGGAAGGATCGCACGGCAGCCCCGAAGGCGGCGGCGGCGCTGAAGATCACGGCCAATGATTTGAGTTCTCTTGGCTTGGTGGATGAGGTGCTTTCGGAACCGTTGGGCGGAGCCCATTTGGATCTTGAGGCTACAGCCCTCACGCTGCGGCAGGGACTTCTGCGCCATTTGGCCGAAGTGCAGTCGCAAACACCGGCGCAGCGTTTGGCCTCGCGGTATGCCAAATTCCGGGCCTTTGGTCACTTCACCGAACCCAATACCGCGGCGGCCTGATGTTAGAGACTCCCCTGGTTTTCAGGCCTCTGCCCAAGGAACGTCTTTGGGGCGGGCGCAAGCTGGAAGCGCAGTGGGGAAAATCCCTGCCAGTTGGCGTGCTCGTTGGTGAATCTTGGGAGATTTCTGATCGACCCGAGGGGCAGTCGATTGTGGCGGAAGGGCCTCTGGCCGGAACCTCGCTTCGGGACCTGATGGAGCATCATGGTCCGGAACTGATGGGTCGGCCCGTGGCATTGGGCGAGCGCTTCCCATGGCTCGTCAAAATCCTTGATTGCCGTGAAGACCTTTCTCTTCAAGTTCACCCTCCGGCGGAGAAAGCGATGGCCTTAGATGGTGAGCCTAAGACTGAGATGTGGTATTTCGCGGAGGCCGATCCGGGCGCTCAGATTTATGTGGGACTTCGCAGTGGAGTCACTCGTGCGGAGTTTGTCCGACGGTTGGACGACGGTTCTGTTGCAGAGTGCTTCCACCGGCACCCGATCCGGGCCGGTGATGCCATGTTCCTGCCCAGCGGCCGGGCTCATGCCCTGGGTGCCGGGAACCTGGTTTTCGAGATTCAGCAAAATTCCGACACCACCTATCGGGTGTTTGATTGGAATCGCATCGGCCTGGACGGCAAACCTCGAGAGTTGCACCGGGAGGCAGCCCTGGAATCCATCGACTTCTCCGACACCCATTCGGAGCTCATCCCTGAGTTCTGGTCGGCCGTGGCACCGGGAGTGTCTGTTCGACCGCTGGTGCGCCATCGGTTGTTCTCGGTTGATCTAATAAGTCTGAAAGCCGGGGCGACCCGGGGCTCGGATTTGGGAAATGGGCCGAGGGTCTTGGGGGGTGTCTCGGGCATCACCCGAGTGCGAGTGGGAGAGTTTCAACGTGAAGTTCGACCGGGAGAATTTCTCCTAATACCCGCTGTTTTAGTTCCGCGGACGACGATCGAAGCAATCAGCGCTTCAAAAATCCTGATGGTTGCCGATGTAGAGTGAATGCTTTCTGGGACACCGGGCTCGTCAGAAACCCCGCCTGATCCGCTGGGTTCAAAGAAGCCCAATCTCAAGAAACCCAATCTCAAAAATCCTGATTTCAAAAAGCCCGATCTCGAAGAAGACAGTATTGAACCCATTGAGAACAGTTTGCTGCGGGTTCTCGTCACTGACCGTTCGTTTCGCTGGGCGGCGATCGCTGTGGCCCTGTTGGTAGGATCGGTCTTGGTGGCGGTGACCCCCTTGTTTGTGGTCTCTACCCCGGAAATCGACCCGCCGGATCGAGTCAGCCTGCTCGACAAGTTCCAATCTCGGGCATTGATCCAGACTGCGCGCGCGACCGGACTTGCAGGAAAGCTCCCCGAGTCTGTTACGGCCTGGAAGACCGCCTTGGCCAACGACCCGGCCAGTTTGGAGGCTCGGCAGGGTGCGTTGGAGCTCCTTTCGGGAGCTCAGAAATGGACCCAGGAAGACGTGCGCTTTGGATATGCCTGCGGCGTGGAGTTGCTCAAACGATCGGCGACCAATTCTCTAGAGGTTGTGCGTTTTGCCCGGTTTCTCGACCACGCAGGCCACTACAATGCCACCGTGGCTCTCCTGCGCGATTTGGCCGCTCGCGACACCGGTGAATTGAACGGTTGGTTTGCCCGGTCGTTGTTTTTGGCGCGACGCATGGACCGCTTTGAGGAGCTCTGGCATCGGCAAAAGCAGGCCCTCATGGTGACGGATCCTATGGCTCTCATTGGTCCAGCCTGGGAGGCCGGTTGGGGACCTATTACCGGAAAGGCGGCGGCCCGCGATCGTTTGCTGGCCGCAGAGACCGATCCCCTGCGCCATGCGGAAGCCTCGCAGTTGTTGCTCATGGTGTTTGAGCAACTCGGGGAGGCCACTGGCTATGAGCAAACCCTTGCTCGCCGAATGGAGCGACACGAAGAATCACTGGCCGATCATCTGGGTCTTTGGCGCCTGCTGGCGCGCACCGGGCGCTCCTCCGAGGTGATGAATCGGCTTAAATCGTTCCAGCGGGCTCCGTCCAGTCCGGGTGAGGCGACTGGATTGATGGAAGCCTTCCAAGCCTTTGGTCTCGCAGATCGATCCGTTGAATTGGGGTTGGAGCAGGTGAAGGTGTTTCCGTATGCCCCGGATCTGTGGTTGGCGACGGCCGAATTGCTCCTGCAGCGTCAGGACTGGAATCGTTTGCGACAAATAGCCATCGCCATGCGGGGTGAAAGTTCGCTGGCCGGCCGAATGAGCGCCTACAGTTGCTACCTAGACGGCCAAATCGACCTGAGCCTGAGGCGCGACTTGGATGCCGCAGCAGACTTCGCGCGGATCGCAGAATGCCCAACCCCGGACGCCGTGCTGGTGGCGCGGATGGTCGCAGGCTTGCGTCGGGCCAGCCGTTCTTTGGAAGCCACGACCCTGCTGCGTCGGGTAGAAAAGGAGTTTCTGAAGGATCCAACCTTCTGGTTTGAGTTGGCCAGCGTTGCTGCCGAAACCCAAGACATGGACACGCTGGCGGAGGCCGTCGCGCATTCCTACCAATTGGAACCCACCAACCCGGTGTACCGACACAATCATGCCGCCGTGATGATCGCCCTCGGCCGGGAGCCTGCAGAGACAGCTCGGTTGACTTTAGAGCTGCTCAACCGATCGCCAGAGTCGGTTTCCTGCCAGATCAACCACGCGTTGGCCCTAGTCAATCACCAGCGTTTCACAGACGCCGAGAGCTTGCTGGTGCAGATTCCGTGGGTGGGTCGAACTTCCGCCGAAGAGACCCAAGTCCACTACACATGGATGCTGATTGACGAGGCGCGGCAACGGAGGGACTCCGCCCGCAGCCATGCCCGAGCGGCTCGGGAATCGGACCTTTTGCCCCCGCAGCGTCAAAAACGGGCGGCGGTCCTGAGCGGACGGATCTGAGGGGAAGTAATTTCCTTAAAAAGTCCGGCTGATTCGGTTGCGCGGCGCGGCATCGCGTCCACTCTTCCGCCGCATGAGTATTGCCACCCGCACCGGAGATTCCGGAACTACTGGCTTGATGTACAACCGCCGGGTTTCCAAGGCCCATCCCCGGGTTGAGGCCTATGGTTCAGTCGACGAGCTGAATGCCGCCATCGGAATGGCTCGAGCGACTTCCGTCGATGCCTTCATAGGCGACAATCTTTTGGTCATCCAGAAAGACCTGGTGATTTTGATGGGCGAATTGGCGACGGCCAAAGAAGACACGCAGCGCTACCTGGCCGACGGGTTCCAGGCGGTGACGCCGACTCTGACTGCCAAGCTCGATGTGCTAGTGGCTCAAATCGAGGCCCAGAGCATTACCTTCAAGGGATGGGCCACCCCGGGCATGACCCTCCACTCCGCGGCGCTGGACGTGGCTCGGACTACCTGCCGCCGAGCTGAACGGCGCGTCTTCGTGCTGCGCGATTCTGGGGAGGTGGAGAACCACGAGATCCTCATCTTCCTCAACCGTCTCAGCGATTTGTTGTGGCTCATGGCCCGCTGGGTGGAGACCCACACCCCGGAATCACCGGCTACGATCCCCACGGCCTAAAGAGGGCGAACCCGAGGGTGGGTGAGAATCAATGATCCGCGCCCCCTCGGAATCCACACCCGCTAACCCGTAATGATTTCTGTGGGGATAAAAGCGATGGGGTGTCGGATGCTTTCGCGAGACGGGGCGAGGACGAGGCTCGGGCCCTACTCAGACCGTTCTCAGGCCCATAACGAGCGAACAACGAAGCTCTTTGCGCAACAAGGCGCAGCCAGCACGACCGATCCAACAGAAAGCGCTCCGGCTAAGGCTGATCGAAGGATCGACCGGTTTGCGTCTTGGACGGCCCGGTCCTCTTCGCAAAGAATCCCCGGAATGCCTACAACGTCACCGTGGGGCAGGGGGTGTCCTGGGAGGTATTCTCGAGTTGGACATGCTTGGCACCGGCTGCTTCTAGGGCGGCTCCGACCGTTTTGCGGGCCAGTTCTGGGGTGTTGCAGCCGCGACTGAGGTGGCCCAGGTAGATGCGACGCAGGCCGTCGTGCAGGATGGCCGTGGCTACTTCTGAGGCGGCGTGGTTTGAAAGATGCCCATGCCGGCTGGCTATGCGCTGCTTGGTGCTCCACGGGCGGCGGGTATCGTCTTGCAGCAGCTTCACGTCGTAGTTCGCCTCGAGTACCAGGAGGTTCGAAGGTTTTACTCGCTCGAGGATGAGCTTGGTGGCGTGCCCGAGGTCGGTCAGGAAGCCGATATTCCCGGCCGGGGTGGCCAAGAGGAACCCCACCGGATCGGCCGCATCGTGGGGGACACTGAAGGTGCGGACCTCGACATCGCCTAGGGTGAACGTGGCCCCGGTCTCGAAGGTGGCCGTATCGAGTCGTGCCGAGGAGAACTCCCGTCGAATGGCCTCGTGGGTGAAGCGGTTGGCATAAATCCGTGTGCCGGTTTTCTCGGCCAACGTTCCCAATCCCTTGATGTGGTCGCCGTGCTCGTGGGTGATGAGGATGCCCGTCAGCCCCTCGGGAACCCGTCCGATCGAGGCCAACCGTTCCCGGATTTGCTTAGCGCTAAAGCCCGCGTCGATGAGTAGTCGAGTTTCTCCGACCTCGAGGTAGGCGCAATTGCCCGCGGACCCGCTGCCCAGAATCGTGAAGTGAACCGCCACGCAGCGATCGAACCGCCAAATTGACCGGCGCGACAGTAGAAATCGCCCTAGCTCCGAGGTGCGTGGGTAAGGCTGAGTTTGTAGTAGGACTCCGGGCTGCAGCCCGAAGAGCCTCCGAGGTAGGGACCGATCTCCGAGCGGTCCGGCTCTGCAGCGTACCGTGTCTGCAGACGTTCCATGTCCGCAGGTGTTGCGTGTCCGCAGACGTTCCATGTCCCC
>SXXZ01000088.1 GCA_005789375.1 Verrucomicrobiales bacterium
AAAATAGCCGATTTTCTTTAATCGGTTGCAGAGCGTCCCATTCTCTTCAAGTGACCATCCACGCGGGCGGCGAACGCCGCCACTTCGTCGGTGAGCTGTGGCAGCGGGGTGGCGTAGCGTTCGGCGAGCTGGCGGGCTCGGAGTCAGGGAACGATTTTAGATTTTGGATGTACCGATTTGGTTGGCCCTGAACTCGGCCAAGGATTCCGCCACCTAAATGGGCTCTTGGCGAGGCTGTGGGCGACACAGACGGACACCCGCCTAAGTCTACAATTCAGAAATCGTTCCATGACCCCGTTTTCGGGGCGGTTGACGGGCGAGGGTTGAGCTGTGCTTTACGTTTTATGTAAGCACTACCCCGCCAGACCGCCACCCCTTGACTGCGGAAGTTCAAAGGCAACTTTATTTCAGTTATTGCCCGGAGACCAAGCAGGCAGCGCAGTAGCCCATTGGCAGCGAAAACCACACCCAAAAGACCTTATCCAAGTCGCACGGCATGTATATCGACTTTCACCAGACCTCAGGCAGCAAGGCACAACTGCGCCGATCGCGGAGCGTCAAAAAGCAAAATCCCATTAAGAGGCCCGGCTCAAGACCTAGAGCAGTGCATCGGTGGACGCTGTTTCCGACGCTCGGTGGACTGGCGCTAGCGGTTGGGTTGCGATCCGCGGACATCCGCGTTGAGACGCCTGGAGGGCAGCACAACTTCCTGTTCAACGGGACCAACGCCGGGACCCTGACATTGGTCCGAGGTCAGACATACACCTTCGATGTCGACACTTCGTCCCAGCATCCGTTCCAGATCCAAAGCCCCGGGGTGGTGAACAACGAGATCAACACGGGCCAATTAACCTATACCGTTCCGACCAACAACGCCTCGTACATTTACGTCTGCCCCATCCATCCATGGATGTTCGGCGACATCTTCACGATTCCGCCACCTGAAGTCCGGATCCTGAGCCTCGAGTTGGGCAAGGACGTGGTTTTGAGCTCGACCCTAATTCCCGACTGGAAGCTGCAGGCCGAATTCGCCACCAACCTTTATCAGGGCGAGTGGAGTGTTTTACCCATCGCCACCAACCGCGTTTCTAGCAACCGGGTCGACTCGATCTGCGGCCGGCCCGAGGGGGATTCCATCTTCATCCGACTGAAAGCCAGCCGATAGAAGGCATTCGGGGAGGCCATTCGGTCGGCCGGAAATGGATCGATTTGCTCGGTCCGCGTCCGGAATGTCCTACCCGGGGTTCGCGTAGCGGTCGGAGGTCGGAGGAATGCGATGTTGGAATCGATATCGGGTTCCGGGAACGATTTTCGATTTTGGATGCACCGATTCGGTTGGCACAGAACTCGGCCAAGGACTCCGCCACCTAGATGGGCTCTTGGCGAGACTGGGAGCGACAGAGACGGACACCTATCTGAGTCCAATCCGAGAATCGCTCCCTAACCCCGTTTTCTGCCCCCTTTTCCGCTTGGGGCGGCGGGAAGCATGGCTGCTACAACTGCGGTATCGCCCGGAGCATAAATGCATCGAATAGCGGCACCGTGAACGCCAAGTCGCCGTGGGTCGGACTGTAAATCATTCCCTTCTGAATCAGCTTCGCCCGGCCCGGGCCAAGGCTGTTGATGTTCACGCCGAGTGCTTCGGCAATGTCCGCACTGCGGTGTGCCCCCGCTCCAAATCCCGCCATGGCGCGCAGGAATCGCTTCTCTCCCGGCGTCAGCCGGTCGAAGCGGACACGGAAAAAATTGGCATCCAGACGCTCAATCACCGTCGCGGTGGCCGCCTGCACCACTTCCAAAGTGATGGGTGGACCAACGGCACGATTCCACGACTGATAGCCCCATTCCTGAATGAAATACGGATAGCCCTGCGTCAGCCGGAAAATCTCCTTCAGCGCGGCGGCTTCAAATTCCACGCCCACCGCCCTGGTCGGGTCTTGCAGCGCCTTGTTGGCATCCGGCTCGGACAGAGCGCCAATGTTCGGGAAGCTGAACAACCGCTCCGCGTAGGATTTGGATTCACCGGCAAGGCGCGGCAGAATCGGCAGGCCCGCGCCGAGCAGCACCATCGGTAACTGCCGCTGCTGAATCTTGTGCATGGCCATGATGAGCGCGCTCAGTTCCTTAGCGCTGAAATACTGAAGCTCGTCTATCAGCAGCGCCACGGGCGTCTTTCGTTCCTCGGCGGCTTCGGCCACGGCCATGAACAGGTTGGGCAGGTCACTTTCCAAATCGCCGCTGTCCGCCGAGCCCCTTTCGGGTTCGATGTCCAAGCCGACCTCAATGTCTCCCATCGCCAGCTTGACGCCATTCATGAACCCCTTGAGCACCGCCAGCCCGCGTTTGGCCTTGTCGCCCGCGCCCGCTGCGCGGTCCAGCTCGAAGAGCAGTTTGCGCAACGGCGGCACCAGCATGGCGGCCAGAGCTTTGTCCTCGTGCGCTTCCAACGGCACCGTGCGGTAGCCGGTCTTGGCGGCGAGTCGCTCAATTTCATTGAGCAACACCGTCTTGCCCACGCCCCGCAGACCGGTCAGCAGGAGGCTTTTTTCGGGGCGCTTTTCCTTCACGCGACCCAAGAGCACGCGGGCTTGCTCCAGGATTCCTTCGCGTCCGACCAGTTCCGGCGGCGGTGAGCCTGCGCCAGGTGAAAACGGATTTTTAATGGCGTCCATAGCAGGTTTAGCGACTTCTACCTATTCCTAATGCCTTCTAGCTGTTTTACGCTAGATACCAGTATAAACAGGTAGAAATCGGTCGGCAACGGGGCAATGGCACTTTCTAGCGGTATTCTTACACGTCTTGGGACTCCCACTTGAGCCGGTGGAAGTCCTCCTCGATGGGTCGGACTTTCCACGTCTGGTCATTGCGGCAGAGGTTTTCGAGGTGGTTGTCGCAAAGGTTCACCAAAAGGAGGAGCCAGAGGGGATCGGAGTCAGGGAACGACTTCCGATTTTGGATGCACCGATTCGGTTGGCCCAGAACTCGGCCAAGGACTCCGCCACCAAGAGGGGCTCTTGGCGAGGCTGTGAACGACAGAAACGGACACCTACCTGAGTCCAATCCGAGAATCGTTCCATAACCCGCCTCCATAAGGAGGCAAACCGAGTGTTCCCAGTGCCACTTCCGTGGTCACTCGGGGGGTGAGGGGTTTCGGCCCATTCAACCCGCGAGTTTCTTAGAAAAACGCACTGGAGGCGAGGGTCGGAATCGAACCGACGATGCAGCTTTTGCAGAGCCGTGCCTTACCACTTGGCGACCCCGCCCTCCGTTAGAGCCCGGCAAATAAAGGGAATCATCGACTGAAGCGCAAGTGAGGTTTTGGAAAATGTCGAAACATGGTGGAAATCGAGGCCGTGAAAACCCCGTCCGCGACCGCTTCCCGACCACTTCCCCACCACTCCCGAGTTACGCCACAAGGGATCTTTGCCGAATCAGGAGTCCTTTCGCTCCAGCCCTCGTGGCCGGCTCATTCTCGATGGATTTCGCTCTTCACTCCTGAGCCGGCACGCATCCGTCGATCCTATCGCCCAATCCCAACCCCACCCGACTCCTCCTAACTCAACCTTGGCCCCTCGGGCTCGCCTTTGCATGCTAGCCCCATGCCACGCCGCTCGTTGAATCGCGCACTCTGGATACGATCTCTGTTGCTGGGGCTGATGCCGCTGATGCCCGCCGCCTTCAGCGCCGATATCGCACCAACGGGCTCCACCTCCGGCTCAACCAACGCCGCACCCAACGGCTTCAGACCGCTGGTGAAGGATGATCGCGCGGCCATGCCTATTCTGGCGCCGCAATCCTCCGAGGGCGAACAGCGGATCAAGCAGTTCCAACTAGCCCCAGGCCTGTCGGTCAAACTCTGGGCGGCTGAACCCCAATTGGCCAATCCCGTGGCCTTCTCGGTGGATGAGCAGGGGTGCGTGTTCACCAGCGAAACGTACCGGTACCGAACCAGTGTGCTCGATATCCGGCATTACATGTTCATGCTGGAGGACGATCTGGCTTCGCGCACCGTGGAGGACCGCTTGGCGCAAATCCGCAAATGGTTCGGTCCCGAGGGCGAGCGAGCGCTGGGCCGGGAGACAGAAGTGATCCGCAAACTGGAGGACACCAATCACGATGGCCGGGCGGACCACTCCGAGATCGTGGCAGAACACTTCACCAGCCCCCTCAGCGGCATTGGCAGTGGTGTGCTGGCGCGCCAGGGGCAGGTGTGGTTTACCGAGATCCCGTCGCTGTGGCACATCGGGCCGGCCGGTTCAGTCCAGGGCAACCTCCCGAAACCCATGGAACCCGCGCTGCAATCCCAACCCAAGGTGCATCCCAAGTCGCTGGAGGCACGGGCGATTTTGCACGGGTTCGGAGTGCGGTTCAGCTTCACGGGCCACGACTTGCATGGGCTCATTTTCGGGCCGGATGGGCGCCTGTACTTCTCCTGCGGCGACCGCGGTGCTCACGTGGTGACGCAAGAGGGCACGGTGATCGATTTGCCCGACGAGGGGGCGGTGTTCCGCTGTGAACCCGATGGTTCGAAGCTGGAGGTTGTTCATCGCGGGTTGCGCAATCCGCAGGAACTGGCCTTCAACGATGAGGGCGATCTCTTCACTGGCGACAACGATTCGGATCAAGGCGACCGGGAGCGCTGGGTGCCCGTCATCGAAGGGGCCGACTCCGGCTGGCGGGTGGGGCATCAACACGCGCCGTTGGGCAATGCGGGGCTGTGGAACCTGGAGCGGTTGTGGGTCCCGCCGTTCGAGGGGCAATCGGCCTCCATCCTGACGCCCATCGCCAATATCGCCGACGGCCCCAGTGGGCTCGTCCACGATTCGGGCACCAGCCTTCCGAAGGCGCTACGCGGACGTTTTTTACTGGCCTACTTCAAAGGCACCAGCGCCAAAAGCGGGATTAGTTCGCTGCAATTGCGACCCGCCGGTGCAACTCACGAGCTGGTGGCGCACGACCCGCTGATCTGGAACTCCCTGGTGCCCGATGTCGATCTGGGGCCCGACGGATCCATCTTCTTCGCCGACTGGCACGAGGGCTGGCCCAAGAGCAACAAGGGCCGAATTTACAAAGCCATCTTCGCCGAGGTGGCCGCCGATCCCGAGGTGCCCCGAACTCAGCAATTGCTCGCGGCCGGCATGAAGGATCGAACGCCCGAGGAGCTGTCGTCCTTGTTGGGTCATCGCGATCAGAGGGTTCGGCAAGAGGCTCAATACGAGTGGGCGCGGCGCGGTGCTAGCTCAGTGCCGACTTTGAAGACCCTGGCCTCGACGGCCACCGACGAGTGGGTGCGCATCCACGCGATTCGAGCGCTGGGGCAATTGTCCCGGAAGGATCCCGCGCCGCTCGGAAAAGCGCTGCTCGGCGTGGCCAAACGCTCTGAGGGTGAGGTGCGCGTCCAAGCCATCCGGGCGCTGGCTTCGTCCACCGAACTGGTGCGGCAACCGGGTATGGCTCCGTGGCTGAAGGATCAATTGGCCCACACGAATCCACGCGTGCGATTGGCTGCCACTCTGGGCTTGGGTCGGGCTCGATTGTCTGAGGGCGATGCCATGGCCTTCATCGGGAGTGTGCGTCGGTTTGGAACGCCCGACGCCGTGTTGCGCCACGGGCTGGCCTACGGATTGGCCTCCGCTCTGTCCGATCGGGTGATCGAGGCCCATCGCTCCGACGCCGACCGGGAGATTCGGCAACTTGTGCTGCTGGCGGCCCGCATTCACCAGTCACCGGCGATCCGCGGCTTTTTGTCCGACCCAGATCCACTGCTGGCGCTCGAGGCCGCGCGGGCGATCCACGACCTGCCGCTGACGGCGGCCCTCCCGAACCTGGCCTCATTGGCTGAACCCGCCCCGCTTCAGGCCTGGCGAGGTGCCCTGGCCGCCAGAGTTCCCCAGCCCGTCCCCACTCCGGCACCTGGAGCCATTCGAGATCTGCGAGCAGACCAACCACTGCCCTGGGGCGATGCGCCCGTAGACCACACCTCGCCGATGCTGCTGCGCATCGTGAATGCCAACTTCCGCCTGGGCACCCCGCAGGCGGCCCGACGTCTCGCCGCACTGGCCCGCGACACCGGGCTGCCAGAACGCATCCGCACCGAAGCCCTGCTGGCACTCGGCCACTGGAGAACGCCCCCGGCCCGAGATCGCCTCCTGGGCATCTACCGCCCCCTGCCGGCCCGGCCTGCGGGTCCAGCCCTCAAGGCGCTAGGCTCTATCGCTCCAGCACTGCTGCTCGGAGACACCACCGAGGCCATTCAGGTGGCGGTAGCCGAAGCCCTCAGCCGGTTGCACCTGACGAACTCGCTCGCAGCACTCGAGACCCTCGTTCGTCGCCCCCAGGCATCAGCCAAGGCACGGGCAGCGGCCCTGACCGCAGCTTTCCGGTTAGGCCAGCCACCGACTGCCCTGCAACCCCTGCTCACCTTCGCCGCGGCCGACCCTGCAGAGCCCCTTCGCCTTGCCGCCTCGAAACTGTCCACCGAACTCAACCCAAACGATGCGGTCGGAAAACTGGCCAGCCTCCTCGAACGTGGGTCTTTAGCTGAACAACAAGCCGCCTTCGCCTCGCTGGGCGAACTGAAGTCGGACTCCGTCGATGCCGTTCTCGTCGAGTGGCTCGACCGACTCATGAAGCGCGAAGTGGCCAATGAGGTGATGCTCGATTTGGTCGAGGCCGCTCGAATGCACCCGGCCGCAGCGGTCCAGACCCGACTGGCTGCCTACCAAGACTGGAAGCTTCCGAAGGACGCCCTCTCGCCT
>SXXZ01000089.1 GCA_005789375.1 Verrucomicrobiales bacterium
GACGCTGGCACGTGGCTGTTCCCCGTTCAGTCGTGCAGCACTGGGCCAGTTCAGAAACCATCACCCTGGAATACCTCACTCCCTGGGGCACCCAACTTATCCTTGAGAAGGATCTTCCCCGGCGCCACCTCCGGACCGGGAACGGGGACACCGACAGCACGGCACATCAGAAGACTTCGCGAGCAATGCCGTAGAGCAGGAGGAGAAGAAGGCTCAACGACAGCAGGAAACGGCGGCGGGCAATCTTGCGTTCGTAGCGGAGGGGACGCAAACCGTGAACCGAACCGGCCGCCATCAAGTGAACCAAGCCGGAAGGGCGACGGGGTTGCCCCCCAAATCGCTGCACCCAGCGCTGCCAGGCCTCAACGAGGTTAAAACGATCAGTCGGCACGGACGACCCTGATCGCGAGCCCGCCACACTCATGGGAGTCGGAGCCGGAACGGCACGCGGCGGAACTGCTCCGAAGGGCTGGGTGGCCTCTCGAGGGCGAGGCGGCAAGAGTCGGGCCGGAGGCAGCGGCCGAGCTGAAAGGTCGGAGATGCGCCGCTGAATGACCTCGATTTCACGGTCCAACTCGGCCTGACGGACCGCCATCGGATCCTTTGCTTTAGTGAACCAAGCCATGATCTTCGATAGCCCGTGCTCAACGCTTGAGGGCCAGAACCACAGCCAAGGCAAAGACTCCCAGGCCGAGCAAGGCCACCGGCCAATTGAAGGCCAAGCCCAGACGAGCCAATTGCGCGGTGGTCAGTCCGGTCAGCAGTGAAACGGGCGCAGCAGACCCAGTGGGCTGTCCGGCAGCGGCCGAGCCCTCTTCCAACAGCGACCAAGCCATGCGCGCCTGGTTCCACTCCATTCGAGCATTTTCAATCGCTGCCAAGGCCCGGGCCAATTCTGTCTCCCAAGTGGTGTCCGTCCAGGTCTGCTCGTTGAGTCCCTGCACATTGCCCAGCGCACCTCGCAACCCCTCTAGCGTGCGTCCCATTTGGAGAGCGTCTCGACGGAGATTCATCTCAGCCTGCTCGAGCAAGGCGACCCCCCGGAGAAGGTTCTGCAGCATCTCCTCGCGACCCGTGTGAAACTCACCGCGGCGGCGGCGCATTTCCTCGATGGCCGCCTTGGCCCGCTCCAGTTGCTCCTGGGCTTCGCGCAATTTGGCCAGGTCCTGCTGAGTGGCCGTCAATTGGCTATCGAGTTCTTCCCGTGTCGGAGCCCGCCCGGTGGCCCCGGACATCGACGGACTGGCCGTTGCCAGTCGTGGGGAAGATCCACCCGAGGTGCGCAGGTCGGTATCCACAAAATCAGTGCCGTCGAGAGCCATAAGTCGTGCCACAAAAGCTACAGAAATGGCCTACCGACGCAACGCGGACGTTGGCACAACGCTCACAAAAACCCGCGCACACCGAAACGATTCCGTAGGGAGGGAAGTCGTTTACAAATAATTGCGAACGATTGCGACGAGCTCACCACCAAAAATGAGGAGCCGATCCGTCGGTCCGGACCTCCTGCTGGGCAAATTTTCGAAACTCGGCATGCCCATCGAGCATCAGCACATTGCCGCCCGCCGGAAGCTGACCATTGAGGTGAGCCGAACTGTGACCGGCCCATCCGCCATCCACTTTGGTGAAATTGCGGCCACCACCCGAGCGATTGGCCGAGTTCGACAAGGTGGCGTCAGCGACCACAACCCGCGAAGAGGGTCCCGGCTCAAACTCCTGACCAGCGATAATCCAGGGCTTAGGATTGAAACCCTCGGTGATATTGGTGGCCTTGATGCGCCCTGACCCTTTGAACGCCACGGCGTAACCAATCACGCGGTATCCGTTGGCCGTTTCCCCCGCCACCTCATTGGTCACCCCCGTGGTGAACGACCAGAGTTGGTTGTTGTTCTGTTTTTCGAAACCCGGGCAGTACAAAATGCTCCGCTGGCCGCCGTTGACCACGAAGGCATTGGCCGCCTTGGCTGGAAGATCCCAGGGCCAAACAGCCCCCGTGCAATCCGGAAACTGATCACGGTTATCGAACGCATACATCCGCACGGCTAACCCCAGATTGCGCAAATTGCTGGAGCACTTTGTCACAACGGCCTTGCTCTTGGCCTTGGCCAAGGCGGGCAAGAGCATCCCGGCTAAAATGGCGATGATGGCGATGACCACTAGCAGTTCGATCAAGGTGAAGGCGCGGCGGGCCAAAAGGGTAGACGGAGTCCTCTTCATAAGGCGGTCGGAAGTGCGGGATACATAGAGGACAGTGTGCAGGAGTAGGACCGGAGGCAATGGGCTAAACGCTGCTAAACACAAAACCCGCTGTAACCAGACCCACCCACCCATTTATTCGTGACTTGAGCCTAATGAGGTTCTGGCTATGATCATCCGACATGAAGTTCATCGCGTCGCTCGCCTTTTTCCTCGTGACCACGGCCGTGCTGAGTGCCGGCATCGCCTGTACTGCCAGCGGCAAAGGGTACGGTGTCTTCCTGCTTTTGGGCGGCACAGCGATCTTCGGCGGCCTGTTCGTGAAGTTTGGTTGCTTGGACCAACATTAAGTCGCCCGACGGCCCCGTCGGATCGCGGCGAATTATTTAGCGGGGCCTCAGTCGGTTGCGCCCCTCTGTAACGGGAAGCCCCCCAGACCGCGGGCACTCAGCCGATGAATTGACCCGAGTATCTCAGAAATTTCCGAAATTCGGTGTCCGATCTGGGATAGGTTCAACGCATTATAAGCTGAACGACTCTCTTCCCTAAGCCTCCCAGGAACCCCCAGTCGAACCGTTTTCATTCCCTCCAAATGTCTCATCGCCACATCCTCCCGTTGCTTGCGGCCGCCGCCCTGTTCGGTGCGGGCTGCAACCGCCAGAAGCCGATGACGGTGACTACCGAGAAGGTTCAACGTCGCAACCTCACGGAAGTAGTGACCGGGAGCGGCAAGCTGCAACCGGTGATGCAGGTGAAGATCAGCTCCGAGGTGGCCGGCGAGATCATCGACCTGCCGGTGAAAGAGGGGCAACAGGTGCACAAGGGCGACTTACTAGTCCGAGTGCGGCCCGACCTCTACGCCGCGGCCCTCCGCAGCCAAGAGGCCAGCCTGAAGTCATCGCAGGCCGACCTGCTGACCGCCGAGGCCAACGCCCGGAAGGCCGAAGCCGAACTCAAGCGCAACGAAGACCTCTTCTCCCGGCAACTCATCAGTGGATCGCTCATCGATGAAATTCGAACCGGAGCTGAGGTTGCGCGGGCCAATGCCATCGCTTCGACTCAACGCATCGAGATGGCCCGGGCCAGCCTCAAGCGCTCGCAGGAGGATCTCGCCAAGACCATTATTTTCAGCCCCATTGACGGCACTGTTTCCAAACTCAATTCAGAATTGGGCGAACGCGTCTCCGGCACAGGTATGATGGCCGGTACCGACATCATGACCGTGGCCGACCTCACTAAAATGGAAGCCCGGGTTGAAGTTGGTGAAATGGACGTCGTACTCATCCAACCCGGGTTCAAGGCGCGGCTCGATGTGGATTCCTTCAAGGATCGAAAGTTCGATGGTCAGGTGACCCAAGTGGCCCGTTCGGCCAAGACCACCGCCAGTGGCTCCCAGCAAGAATCCACCAAGTTCGAGGTCCGTATCCGCATGGCCGACACAGGACTTTTCTTACCGGGCATGAGCGTGACGGCCGACATCGAGACGCGCTACCGGACCAATGTTATTACTGTTCCGATTCAAGCCGTCACCACACGCATGCCCGGCTCCACGTCCACCGAACCCGACCCAAAGAAGACGGGGTCCACTTCGGAGGAGGACAAGGGACAAATCGAATTTCTGGCCGGCAAGAAGACTCGCAACGTGGTCAAACCCATCGAGGTGGTCTTCGTCCAAGAAACCGATAAAGCCAAAATGCTGCCAGTGAAACGGGGCATCAGCGACGACTCCCACTACGAGATCTTAGAAGGAGTGACCGAGGGACAAGAAATTATCACAGGGAACTTCAAGGCCGTCTCCAAGGAGTTGAACGACGGTTCGCTCGTCCAGCTCGAGGAGGCAAAGAAGGCCAAGGATTCGAAGCACTGAGCCGCTCACCTACCACGGCCATGTCGCTCATCCGAATCCAGAACCTGGCCCGCCGATACGTGATGGGCACCGAGACGGTGCATGCGCTGCGCGGGGTCTCAGTGCAAATCGAACGCGGCGAGTACTTAGCCATCATGGGGCCGTCGGGGTCTGGCAAGTCTACCCTGATGAACTTGCTGGGCTGCCTAGATACGCCCAGCGAGGGCAGCTACGAACTCAACGGCAAGGACGTGGCCCGGATGAGCGACAACGAACTGGCCGACATTCGTAACCGCGAGATCGGCTTTGTCTTTCAGAGCTTCAACCTACTGGCCCGGGCCGATGCTCTGCACAACGTCGAACTACCCCTGGTCTACGCCGGAGTCCCCCCGAAGGAACGGCGTGAGCGCGCTCGACAGACCTTGGTGAACGTGGGCCTCGGTGAGCGCATGCATCATCGTCCGAACGAACTGTCCGGCGGACAACGTCAGCGCGTCGCCATCGCCCGGGCCTTGGTAAACTCCCCGTCCATCATCTTGGCCGACGAGCCCACCGGGAATCTAGATTCTAAGACCGGCGTCGAAATTCTCAGCCTCTTCGAAGAACTGTCCCGTCGTGGGAACACCATCATCGTGGTCACCCACGAAGAAGAGGTCGCCCTTCACGCCCGCCGGGTCATCCGTATCCGCGACGGCCTGATCGCCGCCGATGAGACCAACCCACACCCGAGGGCCGTCGTCGCCTCGGTATCGGCACCATGACCCTCCAGAGCGAACTGGGCGAATCGGCCCGCATTGCGGTGGCGGCCATCCGAGCCAACAAGCTGCGTTCAGGGCTGACCACCCTCGGCGTGGTGATCGGCATCCTAACGGCCACGCTGGTAGGGACCATGATCAACGGCATGGGCGAGGCCTTCACCCGGTCGGTCTCTTCCATGGGCTCGGACGTACTCTTCATCGGCCGCTTCCCGTGGATGAGTTTTGAAGACTACCGAATTTATCGGAACCGGCGGGACATCACCTTCGCCCAGTACCGCGAGCTCGAGTCGCGCATGACCACCGCCGCGGCCATCGCCCCTCAGTGCGAAATCCACCAATCATCGGTGACCTACGAACGTCGCCGGGCCAAAGGTGTCTGGCTCCTCGGCAATACTCCAGAATCGCTCATTATCCGCGGTCTCACAGTCGCTCAAGGGCGTTGGATCAGCGCCTCCGACGTCAGTTCAGGTCGCCCGGTTTGCGTCCTCGGGTCTTATTTGGCCGAATCCTTCTTTCCGAACGACAACCCGGTGGGCAAGAAGGTCCGCATTAATGACACGCCTTATGAGGTTGTAGGAGTGCTCGACAAAATGGGCAGCATGCTGGGCTGGAATCAAGACAACCAGGCCGTCATTCCCATTTCCCGTTTCCAAGACGACATCCAGCGCCGGCCCGACTACGTCATCACGGTCAAGGCTCTGAGCCCGGAGACCGTCTCCGAGACCCTAGAGGAGGCGCGGTCCCTCTTCCGCAGCATTCGCAAAATAGAGCCGGGCCGACCTGACGACTTCGCCATCAACCAACAGGAGGCGATCACCAAGTTCTTCGACGGCTTCAAGGCGGTCTTGGGCAGCTTCGGCTTCTTTGTCACCGGCCTGTCTCTCTTCGTGGGCGGCATCGGCATTATGAACATTTTGTTCGTGTCGGTCACCGAGCGCACCAAGGAGATTGGTATTCGCAAGGCGCTGGGCGCCAAGCGCCGGTCCATCCTGACGCAGTTCCTCATGGAGGCCGCCGGAATCACCCTCTTGGCCGGACTCATCGGGGTTGGGATCGCTTGGCCCATCTCTTGGAAAATCGGCGAGATCGCACGAGCCAATGGCTCCGTCTTCGAGGCACGCATGTCCTGGTGGATCGTAGCCCTGGCGCTCTTCGTCTCAGCCGCCACGGGCATGGTGGCTGGTTTCATCCCGGCTTGGAGGGCGAGCCGCATGAACCCGGTCGACGCGCTGAGATCTGAATAGCCATGAACCCCCGGTCGATGACTCCCTGGCGCGAACTGGTTGAGATGGTGCGGATGGCGGCCAACGCCGTTAAAACCAATATCCTCCGCTCATCGCTCACCATCCTGGGAGTGTTCGTCGGCGTATTCTCCATCATCGCCGTAATGACCGGCATCCGCGTGCTCCAGCAGAACTTGGAAGACGCCATGAACGGCCTCGGGGCCAACACCTTCCAGTTCCAGCGCTTCCCGGCCATCAGCTTCGATGATGCCGATTGGGAAAAATACCTACGGCGCAAGCGCTTCCGCATCGTGGATCTGACCCAACTTGAACGGCGGGTCACGCTGGCTCAGGCCGTCTCGGCCAGTGCCAACTTCGGATCCGGTGAGGCTTCGTCTCGCTACGCGCAAACCAGCCCGAATATTCCAGGGAACGGGATGACTCCCGAAGCCTTCACGACCCAGAATCTGACCTTGGGCGAAGGTCGCGGATTCAGCGCCGCCGATGACGACAGCGGCCGATTGGTGTGTGTGCTCGGATTCGACCTCTCCGCCAAACTATTCCCGCGGGGATCGCCTTTGAGCGAGTCGGTGAAGTTTCAAGGCATCAGCTACAAAGTAGTGGGTGTGCTCGCCCAACGCGGCGCGTTGTTTGGCCAAAGTCGCGACAACTTCATCGCCATTCCGCTGGGCACCGCCCGACGCCTGTACGGTGAAAACCTGTCGGTTCAACTCCAAGTGCAGGCCCCAAACCGGGACACTTATGCGGAGATGGTCGAACAAGCCCGGGGCGTCCTGCGTACGATGCGACAGGTACCTCCGGGCGACGATGACGACTTCGAGATCGTCTCCAACGAGTCGGCTGTAAGCCAGTTCCGCAGCCTCACCTCGGCCATTCGCCTCGGCGTGGCCGCCATTAGCAGCATTGCCCTGATCGCCGCAGGCATCGGCATCATGAACATCATGCTCGTCAGCGTCACTGAGCGGACCCGCGAAATCGGCATTCGTCGTGCCATCGGGGCGCGCAAACGCAGCGTGATGCTCCAGTTCATCGCCGAAGCCGTGCTGTTGAGCGAAGTGGGCGGCGCCCTGGGGGTTGTCGGCGGGATCCTCTTCGGCAACCTGATTTCCTTCGTGGTGAAGGCCCCGCCGGTAATCCCCTGGGACTGGGTGGGCATCGGACTGGCCATTTGCTCAGCCGTGGGAATTCTCTTCGGTACCTACCCCGCTTGGAAGGCTGCCCACCTCGACCCGATCGATTCGCTGCGGTACGAGTGACCCGCCCAGAGGATCGCGTTAAAAACGATCGCCTGGGGACGGACTGCGACTGAGCTCCCACTAGACTGCAACTGGACTCCGGACTGGGCTTAGCTTTGGCTCAGTCGCTGGACCGGAACGTCATGAAACAAGTCGTGAGCCTCGCGCAAGATCCCGGCCAGACGATCGGCGAACGGGCTGCGACCAATCACTTCGTTAAGCCGAGACCAGTCGAGCTTCTCGACGTGTTCTCCCGGGAACCAGTGATCGGCATTGCCGAGCATGTTGTAGCGAAACTTCGCCCACTCGGTCAGCTCCAAGGGCTTGGCGTAGGTCCAGATGCGCAAGATCTCCACCAGGTTCACCTCGCCCGGCACCTCAACAAATTCCGGAAGCCCGGCCCACCAGCGGCGGCACCACTCAGCCCCCAGCACGCGTTCCATTTCCTCGCGCAAACGACGGTCGATGGACTCCACCGCCTGAGCCGCCTGCTCGTAATGTTCGAGACC
>SXXZ01000090.1 GCA_005789375.1 Verrucomicrobiales bacterium
TCCCTCTATCATTCCTTCCGATCGTTTATAAGCCTGTCCCGGTTAAGGAAGGCACTATCCTCGTCCAAGAGGCCTACCTTTGGCCCATCAGTCTTTGACCTATAGAACTCAAAAAACACGGTCTATTTCGGAGCCTGTCCCTGTTAAGGAACCTGTCCCTGTTAGTGGCCCCTGTTAGTGGCCCTTCCGATCGTTTATAAGCCTGTCCCTGTTAAGGAAGGCTTGGGGCTATCATGGTTCCTTCGGGGGGATTTGCTGTCATTGACGGTTGGAGTCGTTTTTTCGCATCCGGCAGGCATCCGAGCAAAATTTGACTTCGCTCCAGACCTTTTCCCACTTTTTACGCCACACAAAGGGTCGACCGCAAACGACACATGGCTTGGAGGGCAGGTCGGCTTTCTTGCGCATCTTAGGCATCCCTACACTTCGACTGGAATTGGCGTAAAGTCGACCGGCTAAGCTTGCCGCTCGCCCACCGTTTCAACCCCGAATCACCTCGGTCCCGTCTCGGAATCCCAGGAGGTTCAACCCGCAAGTCCTTTGGCTGATTATTGTCTTTGAGGGCAGCAGCCCAGCTACGGCTCAAAAAACTCGATGCCGATCATCATTGATGAGGTCAGCCAAAAGCCGATCTCAGCGCGGTCGAATGACCAATTCCTCGATGACCGCGCGGGATGGCAATTGCACGGCCAGCAAGACGCAGGCGGCAATGTCTTCGGGTTGCATCATGCGGGCACGGGCGGCCTCATCGGGAACGATCGGTCGACGATTCAAGAGCGGGGTGTTGATGTCGCCGGGGAAAATGCCTATGGCCCGAACCCCACGGGTGCGCTCTTCGGCATTGATGGCCTGGGTTAGCCCAGCTAAGCCAAACTTCGACATCACGTAGGCCGGTCCCGCCTTGGGTGAGGCCTGCTTGCCCGCATCGGAGATGATGTTGACGATGGTGCCGGAACCCCGGTTGCGCATTCCAGGCAGAAAGGCCTGGACGCAGTAGTAAGCTCCGTTGAGGTTGGTATCCATCATGGCTCGATAGTCGGCATCGGACAGCACTTCAAGAGCTCGTTGGGGAGCGTTTGTGCCTGCGGCGTTAACAAGAACCTCCACCGATCCCAACTCACTCTCGATGCGACGACCAACCTCGCGGACGGACTCCTGTTGGCAGATGTCGCATTCGATTGCAGTGATGCAACTCGCCATGGAACCGGCCAGAGAACGGGTTTCTTCCAGAGCCGAACGCCGGCGACCGAGAGCAACGATCGACCACCCGGCGTTCACCAAAGCTAGGACTGTCGCCTGCCCCACGCCGGAGCCACCACCCGTGACCACTGCCAATTGCTTCATGTTTTTAATTGTAAGGAGGAAGGTCGAAAATGGGAACTCCAGGAATTAGACCCGCGCACAATGCCGGGCCTCCAGGTCCTGCAGCGATTGCCGAACGTGACGGATGTCCATTGAATGAACCTCCAAGCCGCGCCCGATGTCACTCAATAGGGTGATGGTCAGCTCTCCGCCAAGGTGTTCGCGAAATTCCTCCAAACCCTCCAACACCCCCAACTCGCCCGAAGCGGCCACGGATTTAAGTTCGGGATCAAACAATGTGAATCCCAACCGTTCCAAGAGGCTTAGGATGCGTTCGGCAGCCGGACGGGCGAGCAGTCCTTGCCGGACCGAATACAACACATCCAGGGCGATGCCGATGGCCACCGCTTCACCATGCCGCAGACGGTATTCACTCATTTGCTCGAGCTTGTGGGCGGCCCAATGTCCAAAATCCAGAGGCCGTGCACTACCCATCTCGAAGGGATCACCGCCATTGGCTATGTGATTGAGATGCAATTCCGCACTACGTCGAATGAGGTGCTTCATCGGCTCTGGCTCGAAGGCAGCCAGGGCCAAGGCATCCTGCTCGAGCCGCACGAAGAACTCGGAATCTCGGATGCAAGCCACCTTAACCGCTTCGATGTAACCGGCGCGCTTGTCCCGATCGGAGAGGCTGGCCAACAAGTCAAAGTCGTTGATGACCGCGAAAGGCGGCGCAAATGTCCCAATGAAGTTCTTCTTTCCGAAGGCGTTGACACCGTTCTTCACCCCCACGCCGGAATCATCTTGAGCCAGCGTGGTTGTGGGAATGCGAATGAGACGAACACCCCGGTGGGCCGTTGCTGCCGCCAGACCTACCATGTCCAGCAAGGCCCCGCCACCCACCACCGCGACGTAATTGTGTCGGTCGATGTGATGTCGGTGAATGAGTTCGAGAATTTCCACCACACGAGACCACTCGTTCTTCACGACTTCACCACCTTTGACCTGAACTGGCGGGCAAACGAGTTGTAGTCGCTGCGAATGGGCTCCGAAATAGGCTTCTATCTCAGGCGTTAATTCCGGACGGGCTGTAGCCAGAGCCTCCTCCAGCACTAGCAACACTTTCACCCGGGCAGTGGCTGGCTGGGATTGAGCGCCCACAAGCACCAACGCCAGCACGGGATTGTCCCGGGCGAAGACGCGATCGGTGAAATGGAGCTGATGCCGGTAATTAACCGAGATGACACGTTCGACAACGGACATTGGGTGCGCAGAGCGTGGGGCTCCGACGACGTAGCGCGAGAATTATTTACATTCAGTGATGCGAACTTGGTCGGCTCCAACGGGTTGCCCATTGCCTTCCGCGAAATCTACGCCTACATCGGCGGATGCGCTTCACCCCTGTTTGTCATGCCTTATTGATAAGTGTTGGGCTCCTATGCGCTCAACTCTGGGCAGAGCCCCCCACTCAACCGGTCCCGTTATGGCCAGGGTCGGCACCCGGCGACAGCGCCCAGAAAGAAACGGAGCGCGACCTCACCAAGCCGGGCGAAGGTCTGGTGGCAGGACGCGGAGTCATCCGCCTAGGAAACGTCTGGAGCCCCACCCTGACCGTCTACAAACCTTCCCCCAAACAGGATACCGGAGCCTCGGTGCTGGTTTGTCCGGGAGGTGGCTACCACATCCTCGCGATGGATCTCGAGGGCACTGAAGTGTGTCAGTGGCTCAATTCGATTGGGGTGACCGGTGTCTTGCTCAAATACCGGGTGCCTCGCCGCGAAGGGCGCGAAAAACATGAAGCAGCCCTTCAGGATGCCCAGCGTGCCTTGGGTCTTATGCGTCAGAACGCGGACGGTTGGGGCCTGGATCCGCGGCGAATGGGGGTCCTAGGATTCTCAGCCGGAGGACACCTGGCGGCGGCCTTGAGCAACAACCATGGCACTCGCAGCTATCCCCCAGTGGATACGGCCGACCAAAAATCCTGTCGCCCGGACTTCACAATCCTGATCTATCCGGCGTATCTGACCCAACCCGACAAGGCCGACGCCGTGGCTCCCGAATTGCCGATTTCTACCAACACACCGCCAACCTGGACCGTGATCACCCAAGACGACCCCGTTCGGGTGGAAAACGCCCTCGGCTACCTTGCGGCCCTCCAACGCAACAAGGTGCCGGTCGAATTTCACCTCTTTCCCAAGGGCGGACACGGTTACGGTCTGCGCCGGACCGAGGTCCCTGTGACCCGTTGGACCGATCCGGCCACCGAGTGGTTGCAGCAGACCATCCTTCGGAAACGGTGATGAACTGGGGCAAAAAACCGAGCCCCCCCTCTTAGCATCTCGAGAATGCAGATAAACCGCAGGCGACAACTCGCCGGCCCTACCCTACCTTCCGCGCCCGTTCCATGTCGGATTCCTCCGCTTCCATCTCTATCCGAGTGCTGACCCGCCTAGCGCAGCTAATTTACCGGCGCCAGGCTTGGTTCGTCGCGCCGCAACTCCTCCTCGCAGCCGTTTGCGTCTGGTACACCGTCGCTCGACTGGAATTCAGCGTGGACCGGAACGACCTCGTCGGTTCGGACCAGGGATACCATCGGAACTTCCTGGAAATGAAACGCGAGTTTCCGAGTCAGGACGATCTGGTCGCCATCGTAGAAAGCGATCACCCGGAGAAGAATCGGCAGTTTGTGGAACGACTGGGAGCCCGCCTCGATCGGGAATCCACCCAAGCTTCGCCCACCAACCTGTTCACCGATGTGTTCTACAAGGGCGACCTGCCCCTAATGGGGCGGAAGGCGTTGCTCTTTGTGCCGGAAGGCGACCTGAAGGAAATGCTGAAGGCCCTCCGCAGCTTCAGACCCTTCATAGAACAATTCTCCAAGGCCACTAACCTGACGGAGGTCTTCCACCAGGTTAGCGTGCAAATCCGCTCGGCTGACCGATCCACCAATGCGTCCAATGAATCCCTAATCGGAGCGCTTCCGGCCCTAGAACGCATCGTTCAACGTTGCCGTGAAAGCATGGGTCGCCCCGGAGTTCCGCCCTCGCCTGGAGTGGACGCCCTCTTCGGGGCCGGACCTGAGGCGGAACGGGCCAAGTACGTCACCTTCGACCGCGGACGTCTGTATTTGGTGAATGCCAAGGCTCGCCTGGCCACAGTGGAAGATATCCCCAAGACCTCCCAAAACTTCTGGGAACGCTGGCTGGGGCGGACCCATACCAAGACACCGCAAGAACTGGAGGCCGATCTGAAGTGGCGGCAGGGGGAGTTGAACGAGGAGTCCGTCCACCGGTTCCGGGCGCTGATCGCGGAAACGGCCCAAGAAGTGTCGGGCGTCAATGTAGGGCTAACTGGAGAGCCTGTGCTGGAGGTCGATGAAATGCAGCAATCCACGACGGATTCGACCTGGGCCACTCTCCTCTCATTGATCCTGTGCGGACTGTTATTCTTAATTGGCTACAATCATCGGGGACGCCCTCAAAAGACCGTCGTTTCGTTGCTCGTTGGGCTGTGCTACACGATGGGGTACACAACCTTGGCGGTGGGTCATCTCAACATCCTGACCATCACCTTCGCGCCCATGCTCATCGGCTTGGCTATCGATTTTGGTGTCCACCTCATCAGCCGCTTTGAGGAAGAACTCAAGCAAGGCGAAACGGCTTTCACCGCCATCAGCAGGGCGGTGGTCAACACGGGACAAGGCATCTTCACCGGCTGCTTCACCACGGCAGGAGCTTTCTTCGCCATGTGCCTGACGGATTTCCGCGGTATTCAAGAGATGGGTATCATCACCGGCGGTGGCATGCTGATCTGCCTAGTCCCGATGATGACCTTGTTGCCCGCGCTGTTGTTGCGGGAAAAAGGTCTGAAGCGCGATGACTCCGATCCTCGGCCCGCTGCGCTGAATTCTAACCTATCAACGGCACTCGACTGGCGGGAGCGGACCGAAGGCTTCTGGCTCAAACGCCCCTGGTGGGTCCTCGGTGCCGGAGTGGGCATTAGCGCTATTTGCGCCGTGTATGCCTTGCGGGTGTCCTTCGACTACAACCTGCTCAACATGCAGAGCGACGGGCTCTCTTCGGTGATTTTCGAAAAGAAATTGGTAGAAGCGGCCCGGGTGCGCAAGAACGGGGCCTCCGAGGAGCGGGCGCAGGGCGTGTTGTTTGGAGTCGTGATGGTTCCCACCGTGGCCGAGGTGCCTGCGATCGAGGCCAAACTGAAGGCTCTGCCGACGGTCGCCGGGGTGGACTCGATGGGCCATTACCTCAATCAGGACGCCACCGAGCAATTGAAGCTCATCCGTGAAATCCGGGCCGAAACCCGGACGATCCACTTCCCCGAGGTGGCCGACGGCCCGATGGACCTCAATAGCTTCAGTCAACGCCTGTGGGGACTTCAAGGCCTTCTGGCCCTGGCAGCCGATGAAGTGCGCAAGTCCGCTCCGGAAGAAAAGGAACTCCTCAAGAATCTCGTTTCACTGCGTGTGACTATTTCTGAACTGCGCTCAGCCATGTTCCGGGGCGACCGGGAGGCCAATGCCCGCCAATTAGGGCATTTCCAGTACGCGCTCTTCCGCGATATCCGGGACACCTTTGACACCTTACAACAGCAGGATGATTCCAGTGGCCTCAAGGAGTCCGACTTGCCGCTCGTTCTTCGCAACCGATTTATTGGAATCACCGGCAAACAACTGCTCCTGGTCTATCCCAAGGAGGATGTTTGGGAGCGACGGTCTCAGGAAACCTTTGTCCGGGAAATCAGCACGGTGGTTCCGACCGCCACGGGAACCCCCGTTCAACTCTACCACTACACCGAATTGCTCAAGGTTTCCTACATGGAGGCGGCCGGATGGGCACTGGGCGCCATTGTCCTCTTGGTTTTCATCCACTTCCGTTCGCCCGCTCGGGTGGTGCTGTCGCTGCTACCGGTCGCCATCGGGGCACTCTGGATGGTGGGCTTCATGGGAATGACAGGCATCCCGTTCAATCCCGCCAATATTATGACCCTCCCGCTGGTCATTGGAATTGGTGTCACCAATGGCATCCATATTCTGAACCGATTCGCCGAAGAGCGGACCCCCGCCATTCTTGGCAAGAGCACCGGCAAGGCAGTGCTCATCTCAGGCCTGACCACCATCGCCGGATTCGGCAGCCTGATTATCGCCGACCACCGGGGTATTCGAAGTCTGGGCTGGGTGATGGCCGTGGGAACCGCGACGTGCATGATCGCCGCAATGACCCTGTTACCTGCGTTGCTGACGCTTCAGGAACGATTCACCCGCCCAAAGAATTGGGGAGCTCCTTCGAACTAACTCACTGAGTTGGTCCCAAGGGCTCCCCTATTCGTTCTTCGCGGCAAAATTTCTAGCGCCGTTCCAACCGGCTATCAGACCGGCTTTTAGGCTTCTGCCATCGCCTCGCGGGCGAGAAACCGGTCGCGAAGCTTACGCAAGGCAGCGGCTTCCAACTGACGGATCCGCTCACGGGTTAGGCCAAAATCGACCCCGATCTGCTCAAGGGTTCGGGGATCTCCACCTTCCAGCGCAAACCGTTGGTTGAGGATGATCTGTTCTCGCGCATTGAGTGAACCCACCAATTCGCGCATTAACTCAGCATTGCTGGATTCGCTCACGCCGGCCCAAGGCATGACCGCAGATTCGTCAGCGATCACGTCAGCGATGCGGTTCGATTCGGGATCATTGCCGATCGGAGCATCCAACGAGGTCGCTCCCACCGCAGCGGCCTCTCGCCA
>SXXZ01000091.1 GCA_005789375.1 Verrucomicrobiales bacterium
ACCCAGATCGGGCCCGTGAACAGCGCTACATATTGACCAGCGCCGATCCGAGCCGGTCCGAAACAAATCGGCCGGTCAACCCGGGATGGCCTTTCGTGCGCGGCACCATCGACTTCCGAGAAGGGCGCGTCGAAGCCTTCTCCGACTGGCTCACCTCGCCCGACAATCCCTTGTTCGCCCGAGTGGCGGTGAACCGGCTCTGGCACTGGCACTTCGGCGAAGGACTCCATCGCCAACCCAGCGATTTCGGCCATCAAACCGGTAAGCCCACACAACCCGAGCTCCTCGACTGGCTGGCCTCGGAGTTCGTCCGCAGCGGGTTCAGCCTCCGTCACATCCATCGCCTCATCGTCACGTCGGCCACCTATCAACGGGCATCGGAGTCTGAAGGGGCGCTGAAGCCGGGATCCACCGAAGCCGCCAACCACCAGCACGACCCGGACAACCGCCAACTCTGGCGACACCCGGTGCGTCGCCTCGAAGCCGAGGCCGTCTGGGACAGCGTGCACCGGGCCGCAGGCCTACTCGACGTGCAAGTGGGCGGACCGTCCTTCGAACCCGGTGAACGCAGTGGTGCCAGCAAAAGCACCCCCACCGCTGCGACTGCGGCAGCCACTGCGGCAAAACGCCGTCGAGGCGCATACATGACTCGCGGCTTCTCCACGAGCCGCGAGGCCACGCCGGAATTCCTGAGGACCTTTGATGCCGAAGATGGCCGAGACCCCTGCCCCATGCGCACGCGAACCGTCACGGCCCCACAGGCGTTGTTCTTGATGAATAGCCCAGAAGTCGAACGCGCGGCCGATGCGCTGGCGGGGCGGTTGCGAGCCGATGCCGGCAACGACCTCCCGCGCGCGGTCGATCTGGCCTATCGACTGGTTCTTTCGCGCCCGCCGGAAGCGAAGGAACGGGAGCGGTCGTTGACCTACCTCGCGAATGATCCCCAGCGGCTGTCCCGTTTCGCCTGGCTGCTCTTCAACCTCGACGAATTCATCCATGTCCCCTGACTCGCCGACACGGGTTCCGCACAACGCCTCCGCCTTCGACCGGCGGCAGTTTTTGTTCCGTGCCAGGGGTGGATTTCTCGGCGTCGCACTCGGAGGCCTGTGGGCCGAGGCCGGCGAAATCCCCAATGCCATTGTTGGGCCTCACCTGCGACCCAAGGCGCGATCCGTCATCTTCCTGTTCATGGCCGGCGGAGTCAGCCACATCGACACCTTCGACCCGAAGGGCAATGCACAGGCCGGCAAGCTGATCGATGCCGTAGGATTCGGAGACAACCTGGCCGCCATGAAACGCCCGGTGATTCCTTGTCACCGCACCTTCACCCGACATGGCAAATCCGGCACTCCCGTGTCGGACTGGTTTCCACATGTCGGCGGAGTCATCGACGAGATCGCCGTTGTACGATCGATGTGGTGCCACGAGGGCAACCACTTCCCGGCGGTCATCGAAACGTGCACTGGCCATCGAGGTCGCCAGTTTGATCACCCCTCCTTCGGTGCCTGGGTCTCCTACGCGTTGGGCTCGGAGAACCGCAACTTACCGACCTTCGTCAACATCGGCCGCCCCTCCTCACCGGTGCAACTCACCGGCGGATACCTCGGTGCCGGCGTCTCGGCCACCCCATTCCAAGCGGGCCCCACACCGGTGCCCAACTTGCATCCGCCCGAAGGACTCACCGCCCGCGAACGCGACCGGCAAATGGAACTGCTGGAGTCCATGAATGGCGAATTCCGGGCGCGGCATGCGCTGCAATCGGCCATCCAAGCCCGCACCCGGGCCTACGAACTGGCCGCCCGCATGCAAATGTCGGCACCCGAAGCGGTAGACTTCGCATCGGAGCCCGCCCACATCCGCTCGCTGTACGGCCTCGACGATCGGCACACCGAAGAGTTCGGAAAACAATTGCTGCTCGCGCGCCGGCTCTCGGAACGCGGCGTCCGCTTCATCCAAGTTTGCCATGCCGGTGGGGGCAACGGCGGCTGGGACTCCCACGGCGACATGAAGACCCATGAGCCCCTCTGCCGCGCCACCGACCGGCCCATCGCGGGACTCATCCGAGACCTAAAACAGCGCGGGATGCTCAACGACACCCTGGTCGTTTGGACCAGCGAATTTGGGCGCACGCCGTGGTCGCAAAACACCACCGGCCGAGACCACAACCCCACAGGCTACACCTCATGGCTCGCCGGCGGCGGCGTACAAGGTGGCCTCGTGCATGGCGCCACCGACGACGTCGGCTACCGCGCGGTCGAGAACCCCCACTATTACAGCGACCTCAACGCCACCATCTTGCACCTCCTCGGCCTCGACCACACCCGCATGGAACTCCCCGCCCTCGGCCCCGTCTCACGCCTGGTCGAGCGCGGCGGCCCAATCCGCGAAATTCTGGCCTGAACGGGCGAGATCCTCGTGGGATCTCCACCGCATGAACCGCATGAACCGCATGGGGCATTCGCGCCCCTCAGCCCCCCCAATCGCCCCTCATCCAATCGAACAGCGTCGGGGAAGGCCGGCCCTGAAACCACCGATTTTAGACATTGATTAGCAAATACGCTCGCGCGTCTGTGAGCTCCGAGTAGCGTCCCAGTCATGATGAATCGAGTCCCTCCAGTGATCGGGGCCCAGTCCACGCGCTTTCGACTCATCAGACTGTGGTCCGGCATTCTGATCGGAAACCTCGCCGCGGCCGGACTTTTCCTAGCCATCAAACAATGGGTCGCGAGCATCGAGGGGCCAACGGGGCCCTTGCTGTCAGTGCCCAGTTTTTTGCTGTTCCCGGCATTCGGCGGACTCATGGCCTCGTGGTTTTGGCGGAGACTCAACCTCACGATAGCAGACTGTCTCATCCATTCCGTCTCAATGACAGCGATCGGGATCGGTGGGGCGGCGATGTTGCTGGGTGAAGGGGCCGTCTGCCTCGTCATCGCCACCCCAGGGCTTTATGTGATGCTCCTGGTGGGAATCCTGTTTGGCCGTCTGCTGTTCATGCCCCGGGACAACGGAGTGCGTTTGGTCATGCTGCCGCTGTTGGCGTTCTTGGCCCATGCCGAGACCCAACTCCGCTCTGACGAGCAGGAAGCGGTCACCGACGAGATCCTGATCCACGCCCCGCCCGCCCGAGTTTGGCCTCATGTGCTGACCTTCCCGCGCATTCAAGAGCCACCCGATTACTGGATTTTCCGGCTCGGTCTGCCGTGTCCCATGGAGACGACCAACAGCGGCAATCATGTCGGCGCGAACCGTCAGTGCGTGTTCAGTGATGGAGTCGTGATTCAGGAGCACATCTCTGAGTTCATCCCCCAGGAACGCCTGACATTCGAGGTGTCTGAACAACCGACCCATCCGGAGTCCTACGGTCATGTCACTCTCCATCGGGGCCGGTTCGACTTGCGTGACAACCACGACGGCACGACGACCCTCATCGGCACCAGTTGGTACACCCTCCACGTCCGCCCGCTCTGGTATTTCAACCTCTGGACCGAGGACATGACCCGGCAAGTCCACCTCCGCGTGATGCGCCACATCCAGCGCCTCGCTGAATCCTCGCCCTGAGATGTTCCGCTTCACCGTCGAACATCTCGGCTTCCTCGCGAAGGTCCCGGGCCTTCCGCAGGTATTCGATGCCCTGCTACTGGTGACGACCGCCCTGCGACGCACTCCCTGCCTAGTGGCCATGGAACAAATCGAGACGCACTTGCGTTCGCTTCCAGAACTGCGACTGCGGCCCCATCGTCTCGGAGGCACCGAATTCGTGTTGGCGGGCCATGAGATCGCCCACCTGCATGGCAATGGATTGCTCGACGTCCGGTTGAGCGAGCCAGAGCGGAACCGATGGGTGCACTCGGGACGCGTGCAGCCCCATCATGTGCT
>SXXZ01000092.1 GCA_005789375.1 Verrucomicrobiales bacterium
CAGCGCATCTTGGAGGAAGTCGCCGATGACTTGGCCTTTGCGTTGTCCCACGCCGTCCATCTCTTTCATCCCGAAATCATCGTGGTAGGCGGAGGGCTCTCGTTGGTAGGAGAACCTCTCCGCGCAGCGATAGCAGCAGCCCTGCCGGCCTACTTGATGGAGGCGTTCCACCCAGGTCCGCAGGTCGCATTGGCGGGTTTGGGTGAAGACTCGGTACCGGTGGGAGCTTTGGCGTTAGCCGCGGCGATCGTTGCGGCTTGACCCGCTGACGACCGTCCTCCGGATGCTATGGAACTGGCTTAGAGTTTGACCGGTTTGCCCGAGGCTGCTGAAGCATCCGCCGCGAAGATCAATCGGTGCGAGCGGTATGCGTCGGCAAAGGAAGTCAACGGCATGTCTTCGCCGCGGTCGAGGGCGTCGAAGAACGCCTGGAACTGGGTTTGGTAGGGGTGGTCTTTCACGTCGCCCGAATCCACCGGCGCATAGGACAACTGGCTCCACTTGTTTTTGTCGAGCATCCCCAGTTTCTGGCTGTGGAACTTGTTGTCCAAGATCGATCCCTCACTGCCCACGATGTGCGTGTGAAAATAATAGGGCTGAAGGCTGTCCACGCAGGAGGTGGTTTTGCCGATTCGACCATCGCGAAACTTCACAATACTCACTTGCGTGGTTGGGTAGTCGTACGGTGCGAAGTGAGGGCTCTTGGACGAGGTTGCGTAGGCGGTCACCTCTTCGGGTTCGCCACCCATAACCATCAGCAGTGCATCGAGCGCATGGCACCCGGCGCTCAGCAGTGAACTGCCCGCCTCAGCCTTCTGATGGCTCCAGCGGAACTGCCCGTACCAGGGACCAATACCGTGGTAATAATCCACCTCGGCAAAGTGAACTTCTCCGAGCAGTCCGGATTGAAGCATCGCGTGAATAGATTGGAATTGGGCCGAGAAACGCACCTCAAAGCAGACACACGTCTTGATTGGGGACCCACGCAAGGCCGCTGCCATGGCTTCGAGATCTGAGGAGGTTAACGCCAGTGGTTTCTCGACAATGACATGCTTGCCAGCTCGCACCGCTTGGATGAATTGGGCCGCATGGTCCTTGGGAAAACTACAGAGGGACACGGCATGGATGTCCGGGTCGGCCAGCATGGCATCCAAGTCCTTGAACACGCGGATGGGTGAACCGTACTGCGCGCTGGCCACGGCGGGATCGAGATCTCGCTTTGAGTAGATCGCGGTGACGCGCCCCTGGCGGGTCGCGTTAATGGCAGGGATATGGGCCGAGGCCACCCAACCGTGACCGATGACTCCGACGTTGTAGTGCTTCATCGTGGATTGTTTTGGTGGAGGATAGACCGCAACGAGTGCCTTGGGGATAGGATTTGTTCGCAGGCCGTGAGCAAGGTCTTCCGGGGCTGAAGACGACGCCATTGGGAATTTCGAGTCCCTTGCTTAATCTTCCTGCAAGTCTGGGAGACTCCACGAGTACACCACGAGGGTAGGGGGCTACCCGTAGCACTTGAGAACAAGGCCGCTAGATGCGAGATGCTGTAATCTCACAAATAAGGGCTTGTTTCCTCAGGTGGGCTCCCCCACATTGATCTTTCTTTGCTGTTATGAAAGCTGATGTGCACCCGAAAAACTATCGCACGATGATCTTCCGCGACTCGGCCTCTGGCCAGTCGTTCCTGTCTAAGTCCTGCGCCAACACCAACCTCTCCGCCAAGTGGGAAGACGGTCAGGAGTATCCGCTTTACCTGCTCGGAATCAGCGCGTTCACCCATCCGTTCTACACGGGCCAACAAAAGTTCGTGGATACGGCCGGTCGCGTGGACAAGTTCCAGCAGCGCTTGGCCAAGACCCAGCTTGCTCAAGCCGCTTTGGCGGACGCCGTTGGCAAGAAGAAGAAGAAGTAGCCGCAGAACCAACAACCGCCCGCCGGTCGCCCAAAACGACCCGCGGGCGGTTTGCTTTTGCCTGGTTCGTATCGGGCACTCGCTCTCCAGAACCTGACCCAGCATGGATCTCCTGCCGTTCATCGAGAAGTTTCGCCGCCGCTTTGATGAGGTGGAAGCACTTCTCGGTGCCCCGGACGCCTTTAGCAATGCGGCCCGAGGGCAGGAACTGACCCGGGAGCACTCGCGCTTGCGGCAATTTTTGGCCGATGGGGATGCTTGGTTGAAGACCCACCGAGATCTCACTGAAAATCGTGAGCTTCTGGCGACAGAACTGGCTGGTTCCGAGATGGCGATCATGGTCGCCGAGGAGGTTCAGCGCCTGGAGACTGAGGAATCATGTCTCACGGCGGCAGTCCAACGCGGCATCATCCCTCCGGACCCCACAGATTCCCGCAACACCATCTTGGAAATTCGAGCCGGCGCGGGCGGAGCCGAGAGCGCACTCTTTGCAGCAGACTTGTTGCGCATGTACAGCCGCTATTCCGAGGATCGTAACTGGAAGATCGAGCCGATGGATTCCAGCCCATCTGACCTTGGGGGCATGAAGGAAGTGATCTTCATGATCACCGGCGAGGATGTCTTCAAGCGCATCAAGCATGAGTCCGGTGTTCACCGGGTGCAGCGGGTGCCGGCCACCGAGGCCCAGGGACGGATCCACACCAGCACGGTGACAGTGGCCGTCATGCCAGAGGCCCAAGAGGTAGATGTGGTCATCAAGCCTGAAGACTTAGTGATTAACGTCTGTCGTGCCGGTGGCCATGGTGGTCAGGGTGTCAACACGACGGATTCGGCGGTTCGCATTTTCCACAAACCCTCCGGCCTGGATGTCCGTTGTCAGGACCAGCGCTCACAGCAGAAGAACAAGGCTCAGGCGATGATGGTGCTCCGATCCCGACTGTTGGATCGAAAGATGGCCGAGGAGCACGCCAAGTACGCCCAGCAGCGCAAGGACCAGGTAGGTACGGGCGAGCGCTCTGAAAAGATTCGGACCTACAATTTTCCTCAGAATCGGGTGACGGATCATCGACTGGAACTAACGCTCTATAATTTGGCCGCCTTCATGGATGGCGACTTAGATCCCATGATCGAGCCGCTGATGAACCACGAAGTGAAACGCCGCCTTGCGGCCATTGAAACCTGACACGATGCCCACTCTGCAATCTCCCCGAGCCCTGATCTTCGACTGCGACGGAACCGTCGCCCACACCATGCCCCTCCATTGGCGAGCCTGGCAGTTGGTGACTCGTCGCTACGGCATCGACTTTCCGGAGACCCGTTTCTACGCCTTGGGCGGAGTTCCGGGGCGCAACATTCTGAAGATGCTTTTTGTGGAGCAAGGGATCGATGGGCTTGACCCCTTGGTGATCGCTAAGGAAAAGGAAGCCGCCTACCTGGAGTTTCTGCACGAGGTCGGGCCCATTGAACCCGTGGTGGAGATTGCTCGGCGTCACCGCGGCATCATCCCCATGGCTATCGCGACCGGCGGGTCGCGACCGGGTATCCCGGCGGTTCTGCGACATTTGGGTATCTACGATTGGTTTGGTGCCATCGTCACCAGCGAGGACGTGGTGCTACAGAAACCCGCCCCCGATATTTTTCTGGAGGCCGCCCGGCAATTGGGCGTTGACCCGGCCGAGTGCCGCGCCTTCGAAGACACCGACCTCGGAATGGAATCCATCCGGGCTGCCGGCATGGAAGCCATCGACGTTCGGCTCTTGCCAAATTATCCGAAGCCGATGGTCTGATTCTGGGCGATGAGCTAGCTCTGGGTAGCCGCGGTTTCTGTTGTGGCAATGGCCACCTGGATGCGCCGAATGCCCACGCCTTGGAAGGTATAACCCCAGGCGATCGTTCGATCCACCGTGGCACCCTGAGGGGGTTTGGATCCATCGGCGATTTCATGCCGCTCGCTATCGAAAGGCTCACCCGCTTGGGCTTCATACGGCAAGATGCCGACTCGGCGCGTTGCATCGATGCAGGCGTTCCGGTAGTTGCCGATTTGTTGGATTAACTGGGGTTGGCCCGATGCCGAAGCCGCTTGGAACAGGGCGAAACAATGGTCCATGAGGTGAATGACCACCTGCAGTGAATCCTTCTCACCGCGGCGCATTTTTTCGATCTCCAGTCGGAGATTGGACTTCTCACCGTCGTTGGCGCGGGTCAGGAACTCCGAGAATCCCTTGGCTTCCGCAGCGATCTGGCTAGCGATATTGCCGGCCGCATTCACGGTCTTGGAGGAAACCGCCTGAATGTCCTGCCATTGGGCGGTGGCGGCTGCAATTTGCTGCGCGGTCTTGTCGAGTGAGCTGAGTTTCTCGGCAGCGGAGGCCAGGTTGACTTGTTCGAAGAGCTTTACAGCAGCCTCGTGGTCCTTCTGGAAGGGTTGGATGAAAATCCAAGCCCCGAGCCCCGTCAGGCCACCTACGAGGGCGATTTCCTTCCAGGTCCACACGGGGGCTGCCTTCCATGCCACGGCGGCCGCGGTGGCCACGAGGACCACATCAGCCAACAGGTAGGGCCACTTGGGAGTGCGAGGAACTTCGCTCAACGACATAGCCATATCCTAGAATGCACTCCCCACGCGGAGGAAGGCGCTTTTCAGTGTGGAGTGAACATCCCTCACCGGAGTGAGCGTTGGACATCCAGCGGATATGTCGGAGAATGTTGAGAGTCAACTGTGTCGTCCCCATGTCCCCTCGTCCTTCTCTCGCCATCATTGGTACTGGAATTGCCGGACTCGGCTGCGCTCATTTCTTGCATCGCCAGTTCGATCTGACGCTCTTCGATCCCAACGACCACGTCGGCGGTCATACCAACACCATCGAGGTGGTGGAGCCGGGTGGTCCTGTTTCCTTCGACACGGGGTTCATGGTGTTCAACCGGGTGACTTACCCCTATTTGGTGACCTTGTTCGAGGAACTTCAGGTGCCGGTTCAACGCACCGACATGTCCTTCTCAGTCCAGCATGTCCCCAGCGGATTAGAGTTCTCGGGCTCCAGCTTGAATCACCTGTTCGCTCAGCGGCGCAATTTGTTTCGGCCTCGTTATTGGCGAATGCTCTTGCAGGTCAATCGCTTCAATGCCGAGGCGGTGCCCGCGTTGTCGGATCCGCAATGGGCCACCATGACCGTCGGCGATTATGTCGCCCGTCGCGGTTACGGACGGGATTTTCTCGAGCACTATCTCATTCCGATGAGTGGGGCGGTTTGGAGTACCCCTCCGGACCGAATGTTGGAGTTTCCGGCGCGTACCCTCATTCAGTTCTTCCACAACCATGGGTTCCTGGGTCTGCACACTCAGCATCCCTGGTGGACCGTGACCGGAGGGGCCCGCGAATACGTCCGTCGGCTAATCCCGCCCTTTGCCGACCGTATCCGGACCGGTTTGGGCGCGGTGGCGGTGCGTCGCGAGAGGGGCTCCGTTTGGGTGACCACTGACGACGGGCAGACCCATCGCTTCGACAACGTGATCCTCGCGGCCCACGCCGATGAGTCACTGCGCCTGCTCACCGATGCCGATGCCGACGAGCGCCGCCTGCTCGGGGCCTTTCAGTACCAACCGAATCTTGCGACGGTGCACAGCGATCAGAACGTCATGCCCAAGGCTCGGCTTGCCTGGTCGGCCTGGAATTACCGCATGTCGCGGCATCCTTCCGGAGCCGTTCTGCCGCAGACCGTGTATTGGATGAACTGCCTTCAGGGCCTCAAGACGGAGACGGAGTATTTTGTCTCCATTAATGGCGAGCATGAGATCGACCCGACTCGCGTCCATCGCAAGATTCCTTACACCCATCCGCTCTTCAGTCTGGAGGCGATCGCCGCCCAGAAGGAGTTGCCCGGCCTCAACCGTCGTGGAAACGGCCAGAATGTTTTCTTCGCCGGCAGCTACTTTCGCTACGGATTCCACGAAGATGCCTTCGCCAGCGCAGTGCAACTGTCCCGAGTTCTCAGTCACGAGCCCGTCTACCCAGGTATTGGTGAGTGACTGGAGGATCGTAGGGAGGATCGTAGGCAGGGTTTATTCTGCCTCTCTCGGCGCTTTTCTAGGCCCATCATTTAGAGTTACCTTCGGATCCATGCACCGGGAACTGGGAGAAGAGGGAACCAGCCGTCGGAGGTTCTTGAAGGCCGGCTTGGCTGGGCTGGCTGCTTCGGCCTGGGCCGAAGAAATGGTACGACTGCCCTTCGACAACGGCGAACGGCCGTTGGTCAAGTATCCCCAAAAACGCCCACTCATCCGTCATACGGCCCGCCCACCGCAGTTGGAGACCCCGTTCTCCGTTTATCAGGAAAGCCTGCTAACACCGAACGACGCGTTCTTTGTCCGCTACCACCTCGCCGGCTCGCCTCCGCCGCAGTCGGTGCTGAACCCGGAGACCTTTCGCTTGCAAGTGCGTGGAAGCGTCCAGACGCCGCAGACCTGGAGCTTGGAGACGCTGAAGGAGAAGTTTGAGTCGGTCGAAGTGGTCGCCGTGAACCAATGCTCCGGGAATAGTCGCGGCTTCTTCCAGCCACGAATCCCGGGAGGCCAATCAGGCCATGGTAACATGGGTTGTGCGCGATGGCGCGGGGTCCGCTTGGCCGATGTGCTCAAGGCTTCCAACTTGCTGCCTCAGTCTAAGCAGGTGCTTTTCGACGGGCTCGATCGGCCGTTGGTGGCCGGTATTCCTGATTTTGTGAAGGCGTTGGATGTCGAGCAGGCGCTCGACCCGGATGTGCTGCTTGCCTGGGAGATGAACGGTGAAGCCTTGCCCTGGCTCAATGGCTATCCGCTGCGTCTGGTGGTGCCGGGGCGCTACGGAACCTATTGGGTTAAGCACCTGCACTCGATTCAGGTAGTGGACGCTACTTTCATTGGGTTCTGGATGAATCCGGCCCACCGCATTCCCGACGATCCTTGTGCGCATGTGGCTCCCGGAACCACGCCCAAGCGCACCGTGCCGATTGACCGATTCAATGTGCGGTCTTTCCTCACCAGTCACCGGTCGGGAGATCGAATTCAGCCTGCAGGGCAAGGTGTGACCCTGCGCGGCATTGCCTTTGACGGCGGGTCGGGGATCTCGGATGTGACTGTGTCCACCGATGGTGGAAAGCGTTGGACGACCGCCCAACTGGGCAAGGATCTCGGCCGCTACGCCTTTCGAGAGTGGACTCTCGACTGGCAGCCTCCGACAGAGGGCTCGCCGGAGATCTTGGCCCGGGCCACCAATCGCCTTGGGCAAAGCCAACCCCTGGATGCGTTGTGGAATCCAGCGGGCTACATGCGCAATGTCGTAGAACGAACCGTATTGAGCTTATGAACTTGCGCTATTTTCAATGCGGCACCTCGTGTCGTGGAATCCTCAGAGCTGTGGTGGCGTTGACGGGTGCATTGGTACTTGCTGCGGCAACGGCGACCACCGTGCCGGAGTCTCCCAAAGCCAATGCGCATGCGGCCGATCCCTGGGTGCTCCCCGTGGGTGAACCGGCGTTGCCCGAGGGTGATCCGGCTGCACCGATTCGCCGCCATTGTGCCCTTTGCCATTCCTTCGACTACATCGCCACCCAGCCCCGATTGAGTCGGACCGGGTGGACGGCCAGTGTCGATAAAATGCGCACCAAATACGGAGCGCCGATCCCCACCAATGACGTGCCTGCGCTGGTGAATTTCTTGGTGAAGCACCACGGCAAGGAATAGGTGCTCGCTCAGCCACGCTGGGGGAATGCACATCCGATCTGGCCATGAACCGCATTGAGGTTCCATCGTCCGTGGACACGATGATTAGAGGGAGTTTGATGAGGAGGGGACGGCCCCGTGCGTTGGGCGCGTTCGGCGTACTGGGCGCCCTGCTAGCCGTTTTGTTGGCATCTTTAGCCCTGGTGGCTGCCGATGCCCCAGCGCCGGCTTCAAGCAAAGCAGTCAGGGCGGCCAAGGCAGATGTTCCCGCCAACGTCCACCGACGCTCGCCCTTACCCAACGTGGTGATTCTCGCTGCCGACGGTTGGGCGGATTCAGACCTAGGAACCAACGGGGCTTTCCCGAATCTGGAAAAGCTGGCCGCCTCGGGCCTGCGCTGGTCCCAAGCTTACGCGGGCGCGGCATCGACTCCCGCGAGTCGTGCGGCGCTGCTGACCGGACGGCATTCCGGGCATGGGCCGATTCGCGGGCCGGCTCCTGGTCCGCTGGCCAACGAGGACGTTACTTTCGGAGAAGTGTTTCGGTCGGCGGGATACCGGACGGCGGTGATCGGTGTGTGGGACTTGGGCGGCAACAACACCCCGGGCCATCCGATGAAGCAGGGTTTTTCGGATTGGTTTGGTTTTCTCGATTCCCGTGAAGCCAAGAACCTGTACCCCAAGGCCCTGTGGCGGAATACCGACGTCTTCGATAACCTCATCGACCAACGCGGGCGTTTGGCTAATTACGCCCCCGACTGGTTTGCGCGGTTCGCCACCAATTACATCCAGGTTCATGAGGATCACCCATTCTTTCTGTATGTGGCTCATCCGCTACCGGGTGGCGTTGTTTCGGAAGAGGTGCGCGGACGCCATCGATTGCAGTGGGATACCTTGGTCGGTGCGGTGGTTCGGGAACTTGAGCAGAGCCGCATCCGGCGCGAGACGCTCCTCGTGGTGACTAGTATTAGTGGAACGGCTTCCGGGGAGGATCGACTGACCGAGGCCCAGCTCCGGGTGCCGCTACTCTTCAGTTGGCCGGGCAAGATTACGGCCGGCCAGACCAACGCCCGCCCGGTGGCCTTATGGGATGTGTTGCCGACAGCCGCGGCCCTGGCTCGGATTCCCGCCCCTCAGGGTCTCGATGGTATTTCGCTCCTGCCAGAAGTGTTAGGCGGGCTCAAGGAGCCCACCATTCGGGCCGGTGGTTTGTACTGGGAAACGGCCGAGGCTCCACCGAGTCGGGCCATCCGCTGGGACCATTGGAAGGCCGTCGAGCGCACCTCCGCAGGCGCTGTCGAACTGTATGATCTGAAGGCCGATCCCGCTGCAGTACAGAATGTCGCAGCTCATCAACCCGAACGGCTGGCCGAGGCCCGTCGACGGTTGCGCGAAGCGGCCGACCCGTTGCCCCCCCATCGTCCCTGATACACTTCGATCCCATGAGTCCCACGGAAGCCCTCACGCTGTTAGAATGTTTTCGAAATGGTCAGGTGCCTGTCGAGCAGGTCCTTCAAGCCTTCCAGGCGGCCCCGGTAGTCGATC
>SXXZ01000093.1 GCA_005789375.1 Verrucomicrobiales bacterium
ATGACGCAGGGGCCCGAGATCAGGAAGAGCCCCTTGCGACGGTTCAGGACCCGCCATAGCGGGAGGATGGAATCGCTCACACCGGAGGTCATCGCGGTGACGTGAACGTTTCGCAATCCTGGAATCGCTCCCCGGGGAGTCGTCGGTCCGGATCTCAACGGGCATCGTGCGTTCATTCAGGCTCTTGCAGGGGCCCTGGATTGGTCGGGCGTCGGAGTCGTTTCTTACGCCCGCCCGCTCGAGGGAGACGTTGGAGTAGTGCCGCAAGCGCGGCGGCGGGTGCGCCTTTAGCACAAAGCGGCTCATGCTCTGTGACCTGTTGTTGAAGGACTTAAAGTGGATTTCGTTGAAGCTTTCCGTCACCGGCGTCTCGTCGGTGGAGCGGGTGCGATGGAGCACCCGGAACCTCATCGAGCAGACTCCTGACCGGGCCTTCGGCTTCTGTCGTGGGTCCTCCGAGAGCAAAATCCCGCGTTGACCTCGGTGCCCTGGCTGCGGTTCAACTGCCTTCGTGCATCCCGCAAACATCCTCCGTGGCGCGTTCATGGCGTTCACTGGTCTGACCTTGGGCCTGGGCCTTGTTCGGGCCGACGTGTCGCTCCATTCGCTCTTTACCGATCACGCAGTGCTGCAACAGGGCAGGCCGGTGCCGGTCTGGGGGCGTGCGGCCGACGGTGAGACGGTGACCGTGGAGTTCGCGGGTCAGAGCGTCTCCACCGTGGCCCAAAATGGTCGATGGTCGGTGCGGCTCAAGGCTCTGAAAGCCACCGCCGAGGGGCGTAACCTCCAGGTCCGCGGACACAACACCGTCGTGCTGAGCGATGTGGTTGTCGGCGAGGTTTGGATTTGTTCGGGACAGTCCAACATGGAGTGGCCTCTGTCGGCCAGTTTCGAGCCGGCGGCGGATATCGCCTCCAGTGCCAACTCGAACTTACGCCTCTTCACCGTCACCAAGCGGCGTTCCTCGGTTCCGCAGACCGAACTCAATCATGCCGCGCACGCCTGGGGCACGGCCTCGCCCGAGGCGGTCCGGCGCTTTTCTGCCGTCGGCTACTATTTCGGCCGAGATTTGCAGCCGGCTCTGGGGGTTCCTGTGGGCTTGATCCACACCAGTTGGGGCGGATCTCCGGCCGAGGTGTGGATGAGCGAAGAGTCGATCAAGGACAACCATCTCTACACCCGGGATATCCTCGACCCGTACGTCCCGATCCATCGTGCCCATGAAGCAGCGTTGTCGAAATGGCGTGCTGCCAAGGCTGCGGCCGAAGCCAAGGGGGAGAAGTTCAGTCAGGGAGCTCCGGGAGCCCCGTGGTGCCCGGCCGAACTCTACAACGGCATGCTGCGCCCGCTCATGCCTTACGCAATTGCCGGGGCCATCTGGTACCAGGGTGAGTCCAACGCGGGTAGGGCCTGGCAGTATCGCAGCCTCTTTGCCGACATGATTCGTAATTGGCGCTCCGATTGGAATCAGGGCGATTTCCCCTTTTTGGCCGTCCAGCTGGCGCCTTGGGACAAGAACCGCAAGCGCTCGATCGCCGACATCACCGCAAAGCCGGTCCAGAGCGACTGGGCTGAACTGCGCGAGGCCCAGAACCACGTCGCCGAGACGCTGCCCCACGTGGGTATCGCGGTCATCACCGACGTGGGCGATAAGGATGACATCCATCCCACCCGCAAAGCCCTGGTCGGAGCCCGTCTAGCGTTGCTGGCCCAGACCATTGCCCATGGAAAGTCGGTGGAGTCGAGTGGGCCGATCTATGCTTCGCAGGGGCATTCTGGATCGACCTTGATCCTAAACCTGAACCACGCCCGGGGTCTCAAAACTTCGGATGGTGCGGCGCCCAAGGGATTTGCTTTGGCCGGCAAGGACGGCGTCTGGCATTGGGCCACGGCCGAAATTTCTGGGTCCAGTATTCGGTTAAATGCTCCTCAGGTGGCGCACCCGCTTCATATTCGCTACGGCTGGGATGATTTCCCGGTGTTGAATTTGATCAATGGCAGCGGTTTGCCGGCCTCACCTTTTCGGACCGATCACTTCCGGGGCGTCACGCAGAACTAAGTCGGTGAAGTCGCGTTGAGCGCTGCGGGTTTCGGTTTGAGGTCGGGAGACCTCGCCCGCGGGGGCTAGAAGGGTTGGACAGCTGGGGCTCCGGTTCGCCGGTTCACCCAGATTTCTCTGAAAACACGGCGTCGGCATCTAGGGCCGAGGCCGGTGGCGGTGAGATTATCAATGGGGCTAGTGGCAAGCCGCAGGGGACATTCCTGGCCTGCTGGCTCCCAACGAAAGAATCGGTTCCAGAGCTTCTCAACACCCCAGTCTGCGGCGCCAGGAGACCTACAACCCGCGCCGGGAATAAAGCTCCAGCTTTAGCTTCAACGGGCCCGAGAAGCACAGGCCAGATCGGCCTCAGATGGCCTCAGATCGCCTGACCCTCGCTCCTCGCCGAGCGCAAGAAGACGCCACGTCATCCCCGATTTTACCGCGGAATAGTTCGGGCTCTGGCCGAGGTCAGGGCGTTTCCGGCATCACCTAAATCAGGTGGTTGCTGCATTTCTTGGATCATCCTCAAGTCGATCAGGGCGATCGGCCTGTCATCTGCTTCTCTGAGTTTCGAAGTTTTGGATGAACCCGTTTCATGAATGAATGCGCCCCTCGACAGTCGTCAGCTCCACGCGTTTGTCATCCTGGCTCGAACGGGCAGTTTCACGCAGACGGCCCGCGAACTGTTCCTCACCCAGTCGGCGGTCAGTCATTCCATGAAAGCCTTGGAAACCGATGTGGGTTGTCGTCTTTTGGACAGGTTGGGCAAGAAAGTCTTACTAACCCAAGCGGGCGAACAGCTTTTGGTCCATGCCGACCGGGTGCTTCAGGAAATGTCCAGCGCCCGGTCTGGCATCGAGCGACTGGGCAAATGGGGGGTGGGGCGTCTGAGAATCGTGGCTCCGGCCGCCCTGTGCGCCTACTTGCTGCCGGCGGTATTGCGGGAGTTCAAGGAAAGCTTCCCCCAGAGCCTCATCAGCGTGGAGGCCGGCGATTCGGCCTCGGCTGTGGCGATGATCGAATCGAACCGGGCCGACTTGGCCCTCACGCTCGAGCCCAGGTCCGAGGAACGCTTCCAGTTCGTGCCGCTCTTCTCAGATGAGCTGTCGTTCATCGCCTCACCCAAGCATCCCTGGGCCCTCTCCGGCTCGGTACCTCGGGCGGAAATCTCCCGGCAGAGCGTTGTCGTCTATGGCAAGCGCAGCCTCTCCTGGCGCATCCTCGATGCCTATTTCCGGGAGGAGGGCATCGTGCTCCACACGGTCATCGAGATGGGCAGCTTCGAGGCCCTGAAAGAACTAGCAAAGCTCAACCTCGGAGTGGGCATCTTGGCACCTTGGGTCGCCGCGCCCGAATTGCGCAATGGATCACTGGTGGCACTGCCGTTGGGACGTCGCAAGGCCCGCCGGGATTGGGGAGCCCTCCACTGGCGCACGCGCCGCCTGACTCTGGCCGAGGAAACATTTCTGGGCCTGTGCCGAACGGCCTCCGAAGACTTGTTTCAAGCCGAGGTGGCTTCGGTCGCCTGAGCCCACGATGTGATGGGATGAATCCTGGTTTCTGCATCTTCTTCTGCGAGAGCAAGGTTGTTGGTTCGTCACGGCCCTCAGCACGGCTTGCGCCTCACTCTCGCCTCACTCTCGCCTCCTCGTGCGACTGAATTTGCTGCGCCACCCCGTTCCTCCCAACTGCATCGTCCCGGTGTGCGCGAAACCGGCCGGCCCACCGTCCGCCGCCGATGAGGCGAGCCGGAGCTGGCAATTCGGAGTCAGCGCCGGGGTGTACCCGGGTCTCCAATCCCGCCCAGGCGGTTGGGTTTGGGTTGGAAGACCGTTCCCCGAATGGCATCCCAGACCAGGTAGCCTAAGAACAGGGAGTTGTGGTGCAGGTAGCGCCCGACCAGACGGCGCGGTTCCGAGGCCATCCGGTAAAGCCAGGTCAGACCGCACTGTTGCATCCAGCCTGGGGCATCGGCTCGCAGCCCGGCGTTCACGTCAAAGGCCTGACCCACCGAGAGCAGCACCCCGTGTTCGAGCAGAGGTTTGACCCGGGCAATCCAGCGCTGCTGCTTCGGGGTGCCCAGACCCACCCAAATGAAGTCGGGTTTGAGACGCCGCAACTCCTCCAAGACCCGGTCGTCGTCGGCCCCAAGACCCCCGCCCGTATCGCAGCGGCCATGGAAGGAACCAACGATAAGCAAACCCGGGTTCAGGAGCGTGAATCGTTCGGCCAACACCCGACCGCAGACCTCCGATCCGCCCAGGAGGTAGTGCGTGAGGGTGGGCGGTGAATGGATGAGCGCATGCCGGAAGAATGCGGGACCGTAGACCCGATCCTTCATGCCGGCCCCGGCCGCATTGAGCAGCCAGAGCAGCGGGGAACTGTCGGGGATAAACCGATCGAAGCACTCGGAGGTCTGGCGGTATTCCTGATCGGATCGGCGCAGGGTGACGATCTGAGTGTTGCAGAACTCGATGGCCGAAGGAGAAGGCTGCCGTGCGAGATGGCAGCACAAGTCCATCGCCCCCGGGTGATCGGTCACGGTCAGCACTGTCCCTAGGCATCCAATCTCTCTCGGTGCCGGGAAGTTGCCGGGAGGAAGGGTGTCGTCTGAGGGCATGTGCCACTGAGCCAATCCAAGGTTTTTACCCAGCGCGAGCAGTTTCGGTGGGTTCCGTCCGGCGGGACGGAGATCCCTTCTCTATTCGATCCCACCTAGCCCAGCGCCCGTCACCTGCTCCAAGGCCAGCGAAACTCCGCTTCTAAATCTCCGACGAGGACGACCGCTCGACCTGAGTGACGCCTGCGCTTCGGGCTTCTGGTCTGCCGGGGTTTCGGCTTACCGTCGGTTCCGACATGGACACGCCGACCCGAGAAGAGTTCGCGGTGCTAGCCCGCCAAGGCAATTGCATCCCGGTGGCCCGTCGCCTGCTCGCGGATTTTGAAACACCCTTGTCCGCCTACCAGAAACTGCGAGGGCAGGGAGAATCGTTCCTCTTCGAGTCCGTCGAGGGGGGCGAGCACTTGGGCCGCTATTCCTTC
>SXXZ01000094.1 GCA_005789375.1 Verrucomicrobiales bacterium
AGCCGCCGCCGCCACCACCACCGGGGGCGCGCTCTTCACGGGGACGGGCAATGTTGACGGTCAACGCACGACCACCCAGATCTTTGCCGTGGAACATTTCCACAGCACGATTGGCTTCGTCTGCCGTCGCGAACTCGACGAAGGCGAAACCACGCGACTTTCCAGTCACGCGATCGAGCATCAGGTTGACATTAGTGACCACACCGGACGCCGAAAAGTGATCCTGGAGGTCACGTTCCTGCGTCTGGTAGGACAGGTTTCCCACAAACAAACGGGAATTGTTATCCATATGACTTTTGGCCGCTCTTCAACCGAGTGAGGGAAACTGCACCAGCAGACTTCAATTGCGGGGACTTAACTGAGCGACCTCCACAAACCGTCAACGTGACGCCGACACTACATGTTCCAAACGGACTTCGGGTTTATAGCAACCCATTGAAGGCGGTCAAATGTATATTAGTAGCATTGGAATCAATCGTCTTTGTGCCCCCGCCCGACTGCACGCTATCGGTGAGATTTTTCTATGGGGAGTCCGCGTTCGGCGTACAAACAATCACTCATTGACCAGTTGCTCACCCTCGCGCGAAAAATCAGCCGCGCAAAAATTTACGGACCGCATCGTTCGCCGTTTTTCCGCTCATCGCCCCAGCTCCGAGCTTTCCTGCTTCCCTGCTTGAGGACATCGTCTACGGATTCCCCGAAGGGCTTGTTGCGTATCCTCAGGGTGTTCCTCGCTGCACCTAGACCCGGATGCTCACCCGGCAAACTGCAAAACTAAAAACGATCTCTGGCAAACCCCATGATCCCCCTGCACCACCTGCGCGCCGGCGTCATCGGCACTGGCTTCATCGGACCCGTCCATATCGAAGCTCTCAAGCGCCTGGGCGTTCAGGTCACCGCCGTTTGCGGCTCTACCGCCTCGGCCCGAGAGTGCGCGGATCGATGGGGCATCCCGGAGGTCTATGGAGACTATGACGTCGATTCACTGGTCCGTTCTTTGAACGTCGACGTCATCCACATCACCTCCCCCAACAAGGCGCATGTTGCGCAGTCGCTCAAGGCCCTACGGGCAGGCAAGCACGTCGTCTGCGAGAAGCCACTAGGCATGAACTCCCGGGAGACGGCCCGTGTGGTTGCAGCGGTCCAGAAACCCAATGCACCGGTGTTCGCCGTGAACTACATGTGCCGATTCTTCCCGGCCATCCTTCAACTGCGGGCCATGGTCGCACGCGGCGACCTCGGCCGAATCATTCATGTTCAAGGGCACTTCTTCCAAGATTGGCTGCTGCATGACACGGACTACAACTGGCGAGTGCTCGCCTCCGAGGGCGGCAAGCTGCGGGCAGTCGGCGACATTGGAACCCACTGGATCGATGCAGTTTCCTTCATCTTGGGAAGCCGAGCCGAGCGCGTCTTTGCGCACTTGGAGACCTTCCACAAAACCCGCTTCCGTCCGCCGGGGGCGCTGAAGACCTTCGCTACTCCCGACCCGGCATCGAAGATTCCCTATCCGGTGGACACCGAGGACTTCGGCAGCGTCCTGCTGCGTTTCGGAAAATCCGACCATGGCTTTGCTGAAGACGTGCACGCCAATGCCTCAATCTCGCAGGTCGCTGCCGGATGGAAATGCAGCCTGTCCCTTGGAATTTATGGCACTCGTGGAAGCGCCCGCTGGGACTTTCAGCAACCCAATGAAATCCTCATCGGACGTCGCGACGGACCCAACGAGATTCTCCAGCGGGGAACACCCGGTTTCCTGGAGGATGTGGCCGGCTTTACCGATACTCCGGGCGGACATCCTGAGGGATTCCCCGACAGCCACAAGATGCAGTACCGGGCTGTCTATGAGCACATCGCCAGCGGCCGACAAACCCCTCTGCTCTTCGCGACCGCTCAGGATGGACATCACGAAGTCCGGCTCTGCGAGGCGGTGCTGCGCTCGAGTCGATCAGGAAGTTGGGTTCGGATTTAACGAACTGGAGGCCTGTGCAGCCGTCACCGGGGATTTCCAGATCGGCACCACTTGCTTCATCTCGTCGATGACCCACTGGCATGCGCCAAAGGCCTCTGCCCGATGGGCTGAAACCACTTCGATCCAAAGAGACGACTCACCCACCGCCACCCGGCCGATGCGGTGAACCAATCGCACAGATTCCACAGAACCTCTCTCTGCCAGCCGGTCGAAAAGTCGATGGAACTGGTGCTCGGCCATCGGAACAAAACAACTGTAATCTAAGGCAGCAATCGCTTCGGCTCCCTCTTGGCCTCGGACGACCCCAGAGAAGTAGACGGCAGCCCCCATGCCGGATGAGAGGGTCCGATTTGCCACGAGGGCCGCTTCATCGATCGGATCGCGGGTAATGGAGAGAAAACGTTTCATCCGCCTTGGACGGGAGGGAACAACGAGACGTGATCGCCGGGTTTCAGAACATACTCCCCATTCTGATACTCGACTCCCACAGCAATCAAAGTCGAACGGCGCAGTTCGGCCAACGCCGGATGGGCTTGGTAAAGGGCAGCCAAAAGCTCATCGACCGTGGACGATGCAGACACGGTGACGACGGTTTCCGAGCAACCGGCCAACTCCGCAAAATAGGACCAGAACGTCACGGGGATTGTCATCGCGAGGGCTTCCGAATCAGGGACTGCTTCGGGGCATAGACTTCAGGCTTAAGCACGCCCACGTAGGGCAGGTTGCGATATCGCTCCGCGAAATCGAGTCCATAGCCGACGACGAACCAATCCGGAATCTGAAAACCGACATAGTCGGCCTCAATGTTGCCTACACGACGCTCCTTCTTGTCGAGAAGCACGCACGTTCGGATAGACGCTGGCTTGAGGGCCAAAATCTTCTCGGTCACAGCACGAAGGGTTTTTCCCGTGTCCAGAATGTCGTCGACCACCAAGACGTGAGCCCCACGGACATCGAGTTTGAGTTCCTTGTTGAAGACAAGTTTTCCCGATTCAGTGCCCGATCCGTAACTGGAGACTCCTAGAAAATCCACGCGCAGCGGGAACTCCAATCGACGCAGCAAATCGGCCAAGAAAAGAACGGTGCCACTGAGCAGGGAAACGACGAGCACATCCTTGCCCTTATAGTCCTTCGCAATGGCCTTACCCATCAAGGCGATGCGCTTCTGAAGGTCGACTTCCGGGATGAGCACGCCAGCCACGTCAGCGCGCTGACTGGGTGGAATGCGGCCAATGAGTTCTTTAATTAGACGGGGTTTCGAAAGAGGCATCGGTTCCTTTCAGTGGAGGGGTGATGAACGAGGAGACAGTGTGGGCATTGCTCAGGCGCTGGGTCGAACTCCATCGATGGACTGCCACAGCGTGCGTTCCGTGTCCCATCCACCTTTCAGCAATTTGGCTGAGAATCTCGAACCTTAGATGTGACGGGAATCCTCTGCATCTTTGGCCTGATATCCTGAATCCTGGCGCTTGAGGTTCACCTCGTTCTTCTTGAGGTAGGCGCTAAAAACATCATCGGCACTCATTCCCAACACCTGCGCCATGCTGATGAGAAAATGGAGGCAGTCCACTACCTCAACCCGAGCGTTCTGCTCATCGAACTTCTGATACTTAGCCCACCATTTCCAAGGAACACTGTCGGTCAATTCTGCCAACTCCTGCGACATGGCCCGGCAGTAGTTCAAAATCCACTGAGTCTTCTCAGCCTCGCTCATGGCATCGGTATCAACCCCAATGCGAGCGTTTAAGGCTCTCTGCATCCGAAAAAGTTCACGCAACTGGTCTGGTGTTTCCATGGCCCTCAAGAATCGGGACGAGACGGCTCCTTCGGAAGCGCAAAAACATCGGATCGCAATCCGGGGGCGACAACGGCACCCGACTCGGATTTCATGGACCCCTGAGGGTATGATTCCCACTACCAATCGATTGTCTGACGAAACCGAGACCCTCTTCGCTCGGCATGAGATCGAGCCCGAGCATCCAAGACAGGTCGCCCGCCTGGCATTGGCACTCTTCGAAGGGTTGATCCCCCTCCATGGATACGGCACCAGTGAACGACGGCTGTTGGAGTGCGCGGCGCTGCTGCACGACATTGGTTGGTCTGTATCTGGTCCGGACGGTCGGGGGCACCACAAAGCCTCGGCCCTTCTCATCCGGGAGTTTCCGTGGAAAACGCTATCCTCCACGGAGGTTCGCTGTGTGGCAGCCGTGGCCCGTTATCACCGGAAGGCCCTACCTAAGGCCGACCACGAGGATTTAAAGAATTTGTCCCCGGCCGATCATTCGCGGGTGGAGTGGCTGGCCGCCTGCCTTCGGACCGCCGATGGGCTGGACCGTCGCCATCTCCAACAAGTCACCGGAGTTTTCGTCCAAATTTCACAGCAGCAAACCGAGCTCTGGGTGGACGCACCCGGTCGGATCGACGAGGAATTGGCCGCGGCCGACCAAAAATCCGACCTCCTCCGAAGCCTGTTGCCCGGGGCGCTGAAGCTCATCCATCGACACCCCTCCAGCGGTGGCTCTGCAGAATAGGGGGCTCCCCGCCATGTCCAAAGCCGACCTCATCTCCGACTCCTCCGAGGTTTTTACCCGATGCGCACATTGTCAGGGCCCGCTGCCTCGAACCAAGTCTTCCGAGGGGCCGTCGGAGCAATTTTGCTGCTACGGATGCCGTCTCTTGGGAGAACGCCCAAGAAACACCGCCGCCCCCGACCCTGCCGGGGGTGGTGCCATCTTTCGTATCGTCCTAAGTGCGGTGATCGCCAGCCAATCCATGTTGATCGGCTTCGCTCTGAATTTGTCCGAGCCCGAGAGAACCTTGCGAAACGGGCTGCATGCATTGCTCATTGTTCTGACGGTCATTGTCTTGGGACTGCTCGGCCTCCCCCTGCTCCGCGCCACCTGGGATTGCGCCTGCCGCCGCACCTTCGGCCTCGAGTTGCTGTTCGTGTCAGGGACGCTGGGTGCCTTCGGAGCCTCGCTGATGTCGAGCATCCGAGGGAGCGGACCCGTGTACTACGAGGTGGTGGCCGTACTCCTCACAGTTTACAGCGCGGGCAAGGCACTGACAGCCCAAGCCAGAGAACAAGCCCTCTCGGAGACTCGACGTCTGAGCGACACCTTCGCCACCGCCCGGCGTATCGGACCACCGGACGCTCGGGTGTCCATTCAGGAAATCGGCGTGGGCGACCGGGTGCGAGTGCTGCCCGGAGAACCCATCCCTGTCGATGGCGTGATCATCCAGGGCGAAGGTTTCGTCAGGCAGACTCCTCTCACCGGCGAACCCGAACCCGTTGTTCGACGGGTGGGGGATTCTGTGATGGCAGGCGGCTTTAGCGAAGAGGCCGAACTCATTGTTCAGAGCAGAAGCGCAGGCCATACCCGAGGGATCGATGCCCTGATCCGGCGGGTGGAGGAATCCCGCGCCACACTAGCTTCGAGTGAGGCCCAAAGTCAGGCCGACCGCTTGGCTCAACAGTTTCTTCCGGTCGTGATCCTTACCGCATTGGGCGCTTTGTTCTGGAGCGGTCTGCAAGGCCGATGGGAGCCGGGGATTTTCAATGGACTCTCAGTACTGCTGGTGGCCTGTCCCTGTGCCCTCGGGTTGGCCACTCCGCTAGGACTCTGGCAGGGCATGGCCACACTCGCCGCGCGAGGGGTCATTGTCCGAAATGCCTCCGCCTTGGAACGCCTGGCATCCGTCAGTCTCGCGGCCTTCGACAAGACCGGAACATTGACCGAAGCCAAAATGAGTCTGGTGGATGTGGTCACCGCCGGAGAAACAGCCGACCGGAACCGGTGGCTTTCTATTATCGGTGCGGTGCAATCCCGGAGCCATCACCCGGTAGCGCAGGCTTTCCACGGTCGAGAGCCTGACGCGGCGCTAAAAATTACGATCGAGAGCTTCCAGGTGGTTCCGGCCCGCGGGGTTCAAGCCTGCGTCCGCACCGCTTCGGAAAAAACTATGCCCGTGCGCATCGGCTGCAAAGATTGGGCCTGGGAAGGACAAACCGACGACGCGCTAGAAGCGCGCCTTCAGGGGACAGGCAGTCGGGTTTGGATCTCTGCCTTTGGAAAGCCCGTGGCTGTGGCCTTGGTCCGGGAGCGACTCAGATCCTCCGCTGCAGCCACCTTCCAAGACTTGGATCGATTGGGAGTAACCTCCCGCGTGCTCTCGGGCGACCACCCTGGACGGACCCAAGAACTGTTGGCCGATCTGACTACGGCGGAACAACTCAAGGCCGGTCTGACCTCGACAGAAAAAGCCGAGCAAATCCGGCAATGGCAAGCCGAGGGGCATCGTGTTGTTTTCATTGGCGACGGGATCAATGACGCTCCAGCCCTCGCCGCCGCCGAGGTCGGTATCGGCCTACTGGAAGGGGCTCCGCTGGCCACCGCCACCGCAGATATAGTTCTGTGCGGAGGCAATCTCCGTGAGATTCCAGAGGCCGTTTTTCTGGCCCGAAGTGTTCGGGATTCGATCCAAAAAAACCTACGGTTTGCCGTCGTTTATAATGGAATCGGCATGCTCTTGGCGGCCAGCGGCTATTTGCACCCCGTGGTGGCGGCCCTCCTCATGACCGGCAGCAGTGCGGTCGTTAGTTGGCGAGCCTGGCGAGGCGGCTCCTGTCACCCGGAGGCTCAACCCTCTCCCGAACTTAGCCCCAAGTGGAAACGATGGGCCCTCCGGATAAGCCTGTTTTTGCAAGCCCCGCTCTTAATCGGCTTGGGGGACTTGGCAATAGGTCCGGCAGCACTGGTTGTGGCCCTCGGGGCCTTGGGAGCGTGGGCATCCGAGCGATCCTTCTTTTTTCGGGGCGTTGGCGTTTCGGGGCCCCGTGCCACGGACTGGAGCCCCATGGTGTGGGGCATGCTCGGGCCATCGAATCTGGCCATGCTCGTGGGTTGGTGGGCCGATGCCGGCTTCGGTCCAGTCATGCGATCAGGAGTCTGTCTTTGTTGCTCGGGTCACCGATTTTTCAGCTGGGGCGCAGGTATTCCTTGGATGACCGGAGCGATGCTGGTGAGCGGATTATTCTTCATGCGAGGGGCGATCCTTCCCTGGCCCAAGAACAGCATCCGTATCGCCATCGCCACGGCGCTCGCCCTATCAATGGCAGGCGGCATGAACTGGGGTGCTTCACTGGTGCTGCGCTGGGCAGGGCCCGGGCATCCGTGGCAATTCTTAATCGCTTACGGCGGCATGACCGCGGGGATGATGTCGGGAATGCTCTTTGTTTGCGCCTTCACGGAAGCGCTCCGACATCACCTCCGCATCGGTCCGAACGCCCCGCGTGTTGAGTCGTCGAACGACTGAGCTGGTGAGGCACCGTCGGAGTGGTTGCACGGGCTGCGCCTTCTTCCGCAAGAGCATCGTTTTTTCGGATGTCGCGTGTTGCGAGAGCTTCCGCCCTGCCATCGCTTTTCTCCCAATTCTGTCGTTACGCTTGAGAGGTTAATGCCTCGGCCAACGATTCGGCCGGATAAGTCCATATCTCAGCCAGAGTTGGATGATAGTGTGGCACCGCAGCCCATTGGGCCGCAGTCATCCGGGCCGCCATAACAACCGTGGGCTCGTGGATCAATTCCCCAGCCTGAGGTCCCACACAAGCAGCCCCGATCACCTCTCCGGTGACAGGATGGGCCAGCACCTTCACGAACCCCTCCTGCGCTCCCAAAATCATGGATTTTCCGTGATCGTTGAAAGGGTAGCTCTCGGATCGATAATCAATACCGCGACTCTGCGCCTCCCGCTCCGAAAGACCCACCTGGGCCACCTGAGGCGACGTGAAGACCACTGAAAGTAACAACCGATAATCCATCGCCCGCAGACGATTTGGATTCAAGATATTGTGGGCAGCCACCTCTCCTTGCTGCACGGCCAAGTGAACTACTTCGTGAGGGCCGCAGCAGTCCCCCGCCGCAAACACCTCTGCCCGGGAGGAACGCTGCTGCGGATCGGTCCTGATTCGGCCCCGCTCCAGAGTCACTCCGATCGCCTCCAATCCTAGGTGTGCGGTATTGGGAACCCGGCCCAACCCAAGGAAAATCTCAACCGCTTCGACGGAACGTTCCTGGCCGCCGTGATGGAACCAGACCCGCTTCAGAGATCCTATGCGGTCCACCCGGTCTAGTACGGTGCCCGTAAACACCTCAATACCCTCCCTGCGGAAGGCCTTCTCCAACTCGCCCGCGACATCGGTATCGAAGCCCGAAAGCAACTGAGGAGCACGTTGGATGACCGTCACTCGACTGCCCAAACGCGAGTAAAACTGCGCAAATTCTAGGGCCACAGCGCCACCACCGAGAACCACCAGAGACTCGGGAATCCGGGCCTCGGCCAAGGCGCTGTCGCTGGTGAGGTAGCCGGCGGCTTCCAATCCGGGCAGAGAAGTCGGGGCGACGGTCGATCCGGTAGCCACCACCGCATGACCGAATTGAACGCACCGACCGTCCTCCAATCGGAGCGACCCTGCCCCCTCGAACCGCGCCTGGGATCGAATGAGTCCGAATCGACCGTCCTCCAGTTGCTGACGCCGGTAGCCCGCGAAATCAGCAATTAAGGCATCCTTCTTGGCAAAGACCCTCTTGGGATCCACCTGCACGTGATCAGCCGTAATACCCCACGGCTCACCTTCCAAGATCCCCTGTCGCAATTCGGCCGCATGCAATAAGGCCTTGGTAGGCATGCACCCTTTCAGAATGCACAAGCCCCCCAATTCTGGGGCCCCATCGATCACAAGCGTCTTGGCGCCTTGGCTCGCCAAGGTCCTCGCCGCGGCATATCCGGCGCTGCCGCCGCCCAGCACCACCACATCGGCCGACAAATTTTCCATAGAATGAGTCTGGGCAAGACCCTACGGGCTGACAAATCCATCCAGCTTCAACGAGTCGTCTTTGTTTTTAGAAAACATTTAAAAAACCTTCAAGGGACCTCTCTGCAGCACCGATTAAAAGACAATGGGTGAGGTTTAAGGCGTCTTTTTGGGGGGTATTAGCGCCCGCGAAAATCCACGGAAATCTAATCAAATCTACGAAAATCTAATCAAATCTACGAAAATCTACGAACTGACACGAACTGAAAGTCCATCGGCCCCAAATTAGGTCACCTCACTCTTCGTAAATTCACACTCTGAGCTGCCTTGCCCCCTAACGACGTCTAACACATCTGGCTCTAAACACATCTGGCTCTAGATCTTCCTGACATGTCCAACACCCCTCCAGAATCCAGCTCGCTCAGATCCGTTTACGCGGCGGCATCGGCACTCAAGCCCGTTGCCAAGGTCGAACTGATCAGTCATCTGGTTCAAGAGGTTCCGCCCCTGAGCCTTCAAGGACTCGCTGGAAGCGCTCGTCAAAAGATTCTAGAGGCCCCCCTGGATCCGGCGGTCCTCAATGAACGGCTCGAAAAGGCCCTAGCCATTCTCGATACCGCGAGACTAACGCCGGATTATTTTTACGTGAAAATTCTCGAGGGGATCAGCGACTTCGAAGCCATCGACTCATTGAACTGCCTTTTTCGGGAGCGCTTCACCTCGCTCCACCGTGGCGCTATGGACTTGGCTGACCTTCCGTGGCTGATGAAATTGGAAAGTGTTAGCAAGCGAGACATTGAGCAGCCTCGCAAGATTCCAATTTTTTTCGCCGTCAAGGGTACCCGAAACAAAACCTTCGAGGAGCAGTTGGAGATCGTCGACAATCAAGGTTTGGTCCCGGCCGATCCCATCGAGCAATTGTTGTCGGCCATGGCTTTTACCTTCCTCTATCCCAGCACCGACCCCTTCCGAAGCCAGTTGGTGAGGGGATCCGTGCCCGATGCCGCACTGTTCAACACCAAAAGCCACGGATTGCGCACCTTCCCCTTGAGCGGCGGGCGTTGCCCAATCGCGTCCATGTCCGCTCTGCCCGCCATCGTCACCTAGGTCTGCAGCTTTCCAATACCATTTCAATACCATTCCAATAACAGTTTGCCCCACCTTCACCTGTTATTACGCCCCCGTTTAAGGCCAGACAGGCTGGCCTCGGAGGCCCCGGTTTTCACACAAATCTAATCCAGCAAGAGCCAGTTCTGATGTAGCTTTACGGCGTGTCCGAACTTCAGGAAAACCTCACCCGCATTCGCAGCCGCATCGACCAGGCTTGCGAACGTTCCGGTCGCCAACCGGACTCGGTCCGGCTCATGGCGGTGAGCAAGAACCAACCGCCTGAGCGGGTAGCCGAGGCAGCCTCGGCCGGACTGACCCTGTTCGGAGAAAACCGGATTCAAGACGCCAAAGTGAAGATCCCCCTGTGCCCCGGCCAATTGGAGTGGCATTTCATCGGGCACCTGCAATCCAACAAATCACGCGATGCCGTCAGCCTGTTCCAGGTCGTACAGGGCGTGGACTCGCTTGCACTGGCCGAGGAACTCCAAAAGCAGGCCCTCAAACAGGCCCGTTCATTGCCCATACTGCTTGAGGTCAATGTCGCGGGTGAGTCCTCCAAATTCGGATGGAACCCCGATCGCTTGTTGGCCGAGTTGCCGCAACTCAATGCCCTGAACCGCCTAGAGGTCCACGGCCTGATGACTATCGCTCCATACGCTGTAGATCCAGAACAGGTCCGACCGATTTTTCGCCGTTTGCGCGAACTGCGGGATCGTTGTACCGACCTGCTGGGAGCCCCACTACCCGTTCTCAGCATGGGGATGAGCGGCGACTTGGAAGTCGCCATCGAAGAGGGGGCCACTCTAGTCCGAGTGGGCACGGCTCTCTTTGGAGAGCGCCCGCGTAGGACCGAGGCGGACAACCCTCCCGGCGCTTCCAATTCTGTCGGTTAGGCGGTGCCTTATAGGGGTAGCTCGGAGATCAATCCCTACCCAGGAGGCCAGGAGGCTTATTGGGCTGCATCCCAGATTCCCGCTACAAACTCCACCTCGCACACACACCTCCAGAATAGGGCCGGTACCCTCACCGAGCGGCCCGCAAGAGCCGGACGCCGGGTCAGGAGACCCGGCCTACACGGGGCTCATCGGCTAGTCCCACCGGCGGCTGGACCCCTCAGCTCCAGCTAGGGTCCAGCCCCCGGGTGATAAGGCTTCCAGAGTTCATGCCGTGATCGGCGGTAATTCCTACCGTCCAACCCCCGGGTGATAAGGCCTCCAGGGGCATTCCACTCGCGATGCCCGAATCTGTGAGTCGGCGCTGGATAGCCCTGTCGGATGACAGACTCTTTAGCCCCCCAAAGCTCCTGCTTGGCTCGGGTCTGCGATGGCGCCCTTGTTGAAATCCACATATTCCTCGGTCAAGTCGGCGGCGTACATGACGGCCGCGGCCTTTCCCAGATTGAGACGAATGTGCAACTCGAAGGTGTTCGCCTGGACCGCGTTCCACAAATCGGCAAACAGCGTCTTGGTCGGCTGTCCTCGACGCAGGCTCCAAAGAACTTTGCGAGTTCCCGAAGCGGCGTAACCGATATCCACCTTATCCTCCACGACCTTGGCCGAACTGTATCCCAAGGCATCAATGATCCGCCCCCAATTAGGATCCCCTCCGTGCCAACTGGTTTTGACCAGGGCGCTGTTAGCCACTGCTCGGGCGGCGGCATCGGCATCGGCATAGGACTGAGCGCCTTCCACGCGGACCGTCACCACGCGGTGAACTCCCTCGCCATCGCACACGATCATCTTGGCCAATGACAGGCACACATGCGACAGGGCCGCTTGAAAGACCTCGAAGTCCTTGCCGGAGGCTTTCCGGATGGCGGTATTCCCGGCCAGCCCGTTGGCTAGGGCCAGCACCGTGTCATTGGTGCTCATATCCCCGTCCACGGTGATTCGGTTGAAACTCAAGGCCACCGCTTCGTTGAGGGCGCTCTGAAGAGGCTTGGTAGCAATGTCGGCATCCGTGGTGATGAAGCACAACATGGTGGCATGCAATCCGGCCGGCACCCCACTTGGTGCGGTCGCCGGACGAGCTCCGGTTGGTGACATGCCTGGCTGGATCATGCCGGCCCCTTTGCATAGGCCGCCAATGCGGACGATCCGTCCTCCGATCTTGAATTCGATCGCGATCGTCTTAGGGCGCGAATCGCTCGTCATGATGGCCTCGGCCGCGTGGGCCGCGTGCTCGGGCGTAGAACCCAGAACATCCGCCGCCGCAACAATCCCTGCAGTCACCTGCTCCATGGGCATTTGCACGCCGATCCGCCCGGTGGATCCAACCAGCACCCTGCCGGTAGAAAGCCCCAAAACCTTCTCAGCCAATCCCGTCATAGCCAGGGCGTCCTTCATGCCCTGACGCCCGGTACAGGCGTTGGCGTTGCCACTGTTGACCACCACCGCCTGAGTGACCCCTTTGGCCACTCGAGAAACACAGACCTTCACTGGCGCGGCGCAAATCTGGTTTGTCGTGAAGAGACCCGCGACCGCCGCAGGAGTTTCGCTGACCAGCAGGCATAGGTCCCGCTTGCGCCCCTTGTCCGAGCCCTTGCCGGTGCCCAGACGCTTGATGTCACAGAAAACCCCGCCCGCGAGGAACCCTTGAGGAGCCACCACAGCCCCATCGATCGGCTTGAACTTGAATTGCACTATCGGTTTGAAGCGGACCCGGGCGTTGGAAACAATCTCAAATCGCTGTCACACCTCCGAAACTCGTAGCCCGAATCAAAGTCTCGTTCTGGGATAGGCTCGCTTTTTTGAGTCGTCAGCCCCAAATTACAGCCGAAAAAACCCCTGCGAGTCTTAAAATTCCACGATCTGACCTGGCTGGGGTACCACCACCTCCGCCTGAGGCTTGAGCGCCTGAAGGGCCTCCCCGAAAGCCAACGACGACGACTCCTCACCATGGATCACGGTCATCTTGCGCAAGGAGCCGGACAGTGATTTGACGTATCCGATCAATTCAGACCGACCGGCATGACCAGAAAACGCATCGATGCGGGCGACCTGGGCTTTCACCTCATGCGGAATGCCGAAAATGTTTACTGGGTGGCGCCCTGAAACGATCAGATGTCCCAGGGTATGCTCCGCGCAATAACCCACGAAGAGGATGAGATTGCGCGGATCACCGAGGTTGTGGCTCAAGTGATGCCTAATGCGCCCCGCCTCCGCCATGCCCGAAGCACTGATGATAATGCACGGCTGGGTCTGTTCGTTCAGCTTCTTCGACTGCGCGGCCTCGCGGATGTAAAGAAGATGATCCATACCGAAGGGGTTGCCTTTGGTCCGCAGGTGTTCATAGGTCTCCGTGTCAAAGCACTCGGGATGCAAGCGAAACACCTCCGTCGCGTTTACGCTCAACGGGCTGTCCACGAAGATTGGCACTTCGGGCAAACAGCCCGACTCGGTCAATTGATTCAGGACATAGACCAATTGCTGGGTTCGCCCCACCGCAAAGGGTGGAATGATCACCTTGCCGCCTCGGGCTAGAGCGCTCGTTCCAACACAAATTGGGCAAATCGCCAGTGTGATCGATATGGGCATGACTCAACACCACCGCATCTAGTGTGGCCGGATCGAAGGGAAACTCCCGATTTCGGCGAATCGATTCCTCACGCCGCCCCTGGTACAGACCACATTCTAGAAGGACACGATGGCCGTTGACCTCGACGAGGTACATGGAACCCGTCGTTGTCCGAGTGGCGCCCAGGTAGTGAATTTTTACTGAGGAAGAATACCGGCTTTTCTTAGCATTCTCCAAGCCGAAGACCGGACCGGTGTTGACCTACGAATTTGGCCAGATGTCAAACTCCGTCCGCCCTAATCCCACAAAAAAACAATTTCATCCGGGAGAGCACTTGCCACATATTAGCACGTCAAAATTATGGACGTAAGGTTTCCCAAGGTTGGAGAAGGCGCTGACGGCGGCAAGGTTGTCAGCGTTCTGGTCAAGGTCGGCGACACCATCAGCGCCGGTCAGACAATCCTCGAGCTCGAGTCGGAGAAGGCCATCGCGCCCATCCCATCTCCAGCCGGCGGGAAGATCACCGCCATCTCCGTCAAGGAGGGCGACACGATCACCGTCGGATCGATGCTGTTGAGCCTAGAAGGCGGGAGCGACACCACCGCTGCGGCATCCGCATCGACAGCGACCAAACCGGCGGCAGCCCCTCGGGCAGCGCGGCCTGTGGTCGCTGACGACGACGACGACGACCTCTTGCCGGCCGCCACTGAAGACGACGGTCCCGTCCCCGCGGCCAGCCCGTATGTCCGCAAGGTCGCCCGTGAACTGGGCATCCCCCTAAGCCGAGTCCGCGGTTCCGCCTCCGGTGGCCGCGTGGTCGTCGAAGATCTGGCCCGCTACATCGGCAAACTGGAGTCCAAAGTGGCCCGCGCCGGCAAGTACGCCGAAGCCCCCCAAGGACTCAGCTTCCCCCTCGTCAACCAAGACTTCGCTGTCTTTGGTCCCGTCACCAGCGAGCCGTTGACCCCGCTGCGAAAGATTATTTCGGCCCGGATGGTCGAGAACAAGGTTACCCTGCCCCATGTCACCCAGTTCGCTGACGCGGACATGAGCGGCATCGAGGCTTTGAGGGCCCAGTTCAAGGCCGACTACGAAAAGGCGGGCTCCAAGCTCACGCCCACCCCCTTCCTCATCAAGGCGCTGGTCGACACCCTGAAGAAGTATCCGAAGTTCAACGCCAGTTTGCAGGAGGTCGCCGAGACCCTGATCATCAAGCACTACTACCACATCGGCATCGCGGTCGACACCGACGCGGGATTGCTCGTTCCGGTGCTGCGCGACGCCGACAAGAAGTCGTTGCTGCAAATCGCTAAAGAACTGACGGAGATCGCGGCCTTGGCTCGGGATCGCAAGCTCTCCCCCGATTCGATGAAGGGAGGTTCGTTCACCGTCTCCAACCAAGGTGCCATCGGTGGCTCCCACTTCACTCCGATTATCAACAAACCCGAGGTCGCCATCTTAGGATTGGGAAAAACTTCGCTGAAGCCCGTCGTCACCGCCGAAGGCAAGATCGAAGCCCGTCCCATACTGCCGCTGACCATCAGCTATGACCACCGGGTCATTGATGGCGGATCAGCCGCCCGATTCACGGTGGACTTGGTCAAAGCCATCGAGACATTCCCAGCCTCCTCGGTGAAGCTCTAACAGCCCAAGCGACATGGAAGCGATCCAGACTGATATCGTTGTCATCGGGGCAGGCCCTGGGGGCTACGCTGCCGCATTCTACGCCGCCGACCTAGGCAAAAAGGTGCTGCTCATCGAGCGAGATCCTCGTCTCGGTGGTGTGTGTATGAACCGCGGGTGCATCCCTTCCAAGGCGCTGCTCAACGCCTCACACATGATCACCGCCGCGAAGGAGTCCGCGCACCGCGGAATCAGCTTCGGCGAGGCCACGATCGATCTAAACCGCTTGCGGGCTTGGAAGGAGTCCATCCTCGAAAAGCTCGGTTCCGGAATCGCCAGTTTAGCCAAGATGCGGGGTGTGAGCGTGATGCACGGCAAGGCCATGTTCGAGTCCTCGAACAAACTGCGCGTAGAGACCCCCGAAGGTCAGAAGTACGTCACCTTCGAAAAGGCCATCATCGCCGCGGGTTCCCGACCGGCCCTCCCGAAGGCATTCGACCTCGGCAACCCCCGAGTAATGACCTCGACCGAGGCCCTAGAAATCGCCGACATCCCAGAGACGTTGCTCATCATCGGCGGCGGCTACATCGGCATGGAACTCGGCACCGTGTACGCGTCGATGGGTTCCAAGGTCACGGTCGTTGAGGCCATGGAAACGATTTTGGCCGGCGCCGACCCAGACTTGGTTCGACCGGTGACGGCCTACGCCAAGAAGGCCTTCAAGGAAGTGCGCCTGAAATCGAAGGTTTTGGAGATCAAGACCTCAGGCAAGCAAATCCAGGTCACTTCCGAGTTCAACGGCCAGAAGATGGACGAAAAGTATGACCGAGTGCTGGTGTCCGTGGGCCGAGTGCCCAACGGGCAAGACCTTGCTCTTGAGAACACGGGCGTTCAGCGGGATGACAAGGGTTTCATCAAGGTGGACGAACGCATGGTCACCAACGACCCGAACATCTACGCCATCGGCGACATCGCCGGCGGAATCATGTTGGCGCACAAGGCCAGCAAGGAAGCCCGCATCGCTGTTGAAAACCTCGCAGGCGACGGCAACGCGGTGAATCGCGACTATCTCATCCCTGCGGTGGTCTTCACCGATCCCGAAGTGGCTTGGGTGGGTCTGACCGAAACCGAGGCCAAGGCCAAGGGTATCGAGGTCCAAGTGGTCAAATTCCCCTGGGGTGCCAGCGGCAGGGCCCTCACCTACGATCGGACCGACGGTTCCACCAAGCTCATCGTCGACCCGGTTTCCGAGCGAATTCTCGGGGTCGGAATTGTCGGCCATGGTGCCGGCGAGCTCATTGGTGAAGGCACGGTGGCCATTGAAATGGGGGCTACGGTCCATGATCTCAGCGCCATCGTGCACCCACATCCCACCCTCAGTGAAACACTGATGGAAGGTGCAGAAGTCTTCTTTGGTCACTCCACCCACGTGTTCACCAAGAAGCGCGAACACTGAGTCGGATCACTGAGTCGGATCTCCTGCAAATTCTTCGGGGCCAAGTTTACAAAACTTGGCCCCTTCTTTTTTGAGGTCTCGATTTCAAGGGGCAACTCACCGCGACGCTGGCATGCAGCTGGATCCGCTTTATAGCCAAAGGTTGATCCTTTGAAGCACGCAGCCCACCACGGAAAGCCGTTGCGACATTCCGAGACCTTGGACGCTCATTTTACTTCCCGTGCAACGGGATCTCCCGCAGTTTCCCCGGGCCGTTGCCGCGCCCGAGGCGCCTGCCGGCTTCAACCCATGAAGAACACCCTTCGCCTCTTGATGACCACCACGCTCGCGGCCACAGCCGCACTCGCACAGGACAAGCTCGACCTCACGGCCGAGAAGACCCGAGCCAGTTACGCCATCGGGGCGGACATTGCCAACAGCATGAAGCGCCAAGCGCTCGACCTAGACACCAAGGCCCTAGCGGCCGGGTTGGTCGACGGCATGAGCGGCAAGCTGCAGCTGAAAGACGCAGAACTAGAAAAAGCCATGAATGACTTCAAAACTACATTGATGGCGAAGCGTCAGGCAACTCAGGCCACGGCTGGTGCCGAGAACATCAAGAAGGGAACCGACTTTCTGGCCGCCAACGCTAAGAAAGACGGCGTAAAAACCACCGCCAGCGGCCTTCAGTACAAGGTCATGAAGGCGGGTCCCGACGGCGGTAAGAGCCCGAAGGCGACCGACACGGTCAAGGTTCACTACCACGGCACCCTCATCGACGGGACCGTCTTCGATAGCTCTGTGCAGCGCGGTGAACCGATCTCCTTTCCTCTGAATGGCGTGCTCCCGGGTTGGACCGAGGGCGTGCAGCTCATGAAAGTGGGCGACAAGTTCCAGTTCACCATCCCGTCGGCCTTGGCCTACGGCGAGCAAGGTGCGGGCGGCGCCATCGGGCCGAATTCCACCCTCATCTTCGAGGTGGAACTCCTCGGAATCGAAGCGGGCAAGTAATCGACCTGCAGTCTCTTTCCTGAACGCCGGAGGCGCTTCCAAGCGCTTCCGGCTTTTTTGAATCCCACAAGGACTGCACAACTCCGGGCGGTCCCGATTGACTCCGCGCCAAAGACGCCCACGGTCATGGGAAGCGAACTCCTCACCGCACCCATGCGAACTCTCGTCGAGACCCTAGAGACTGCGCACACTCCAGAATCACTGGGTGCAGCCCTGCAGGACGAACCCGGACGGGTCGTCCTTCGGACAGGGATGTTCGAAGTCCCCTCGGCCCGCTACTCGATCGTCACCGCTCGCCCCTTCCAGACCTTCGAGTCCATGGGGTCCCGATGCGAGACCCGACGCAGTGACGGCACGCGGGAGATCCAGTTCGGCAATCCCTGGGCCATCTTGGGGGCATTGTCCGAGCGCTGCGAGATCCTCGATGAGGTCGACCTCCCCTTCCCCCTGGGCGGCATTTTTGGTTTTTGGGGCTACGACCTGAAGGGCTTCGTGGAGCCCCGTCTCTCGCGTCATGCAGTGCACGACTTGGAAATCCCGGATTGCCGAGTCGGGTTCCACGGGAGCTTGGTGGTCTTTGATCATCGACTGAGCACCGCGACCATCATCGCCACCGGCTTGTGCCCAAACGGAGACCG
>SXXZ01000095.1 GCA_005789375.1 Verrucomicrobiales bacterium
CGCGACTGGGTACCCTCGCCGTAGAGCTTCCGCACCGACTCCGGCTCGCGCTGGATGTCGAAGGCGTCGGCCGCATCCATCTGCATGCGGTAGGCCAGTTCGAAGCTTTGGATGCGGGCGTCGAGCTGGGGATCGGCGGTGCGGGCCCGTCGGTGTTCCTCATTGAGTTTGCGCAGGAGGGCCAACTGGCCTTTCTGGGCCTCGGGTGAGGTGCGGACGTTGTTGATGTTCTCGATGAGCTTCTCGATCTGCGTATGCTTGGTGTCGATGTAGGTGCCCTGGTAAACACCCGGCAGGAATCCGCTCTGCCAGTTCTGCGATTCCTGAATCGGATAGCCGCCGGGGCACATCACCTCGAAGCCGGGCATGTTTTGGTTGTCGCTGCCCAGGCCGTAGGTCACCCAGGAGCCGAAGCTGGGCCGCACTTGGCGCGCCTCGCCGCAATTCATGAGCAACAGCGACGGCTCGTGATTCGGCACGTCGGCCTTCATCGAGCGAATGACACAGATGTCATCAATGCAGGCGGCCGTCTTCTCGAAGAGCTCACTAACCTCGATGCCGCTCTGTCCGTATTTTTTGAACTGGAAGGGGGACCGCCACGCGGCACCGGTCTTGCGCTCGGTGTTGTGGTGGATGGGGATCTCCTTGCCATGCCAGCGGTCTAGCGAGGGCTTAGGATCAAAGGTGTCTACGTGAGACGGTCCGCCATTGGCGAAGATGTGGATGACTCGCTTGGCCCTGCCTAGAAACTGCGGTGCCCGCGGCGTGAGGGGATTGAGTGAACCAGACTCGCCCAAGGCCTGGGAGGTAATCAGACCGGCCGATCCCAGCAGTGAGCTCAGGGCCACCGATCCCATGCCCATGCCACAGCTGCGAAGAAATTCCCGGCGGGGCAGGGAAGCGGTTCCAAGGGGTGAAGAAGGCTTTGACATAGCTGAACCTCGTGTTGACGGAGAACCATCGGTAAATGTTCGGAGCAGTCACAAGGAAAACTCGGGGATACTGGCCCCCATGCGACCTGATAGGGATGGCCGCTTCGGTGTTCCGAGCGGTCTGAGTGTCCATTTCCCCAGAGCTGTATGCGAAAACTGTCGCTACCGAGGCGGCGGACCGGGGTTGCCCGGGAACGGCCCTTGCCAAAGGGGACCGTGTCCGCGACAAACCGTCCGCCCTTGTGTCCAGCCCCGCTTCTCCAACCCCAGGATCGGTGATCCCTCTGGATTCGCCCCAGCGTCGTCGCCTGCCGCCCTTGCTCCGCCGGGCTTGGTACAGCCTCAACCAGACTTTCCGCCGGCGCATTGCCCACACCGGAGTAACTCCGGACCAGTTTACGGCCCTGCGAACGCTGCTGGAGGGCGATACACAGGGGATGACCCAACGCAGCCTGACCGAGGCCATGTCGAGTGATCCCAACACCGTCGCTTCGCTTTTGGAGCGCATGGAAGAAGCCGGTTGGATCGAGCGGCAGGCTCATGAGCGCGACCGCCGGGCTTACCGGATTCGCCTGTTGCCCTCGGGCCATGACAAATATCGCCAGGTGCGGGATGTGGCCGTGGGATTACAGTCGGATGTGTTGGCCGACTTGCCCGAATCGGAGCGGGAGCGATTTCTGGAACAGTTGGAGGTTGTCTCCCTGGCGTGTCGCCGCGCCGCAGAGACTTCTGCCAAGACCACTTCCCGTTGACCCATGGAACCCCCGGAATCTTTCCCACCCACGGTGGCTGCACCGCCTGTGATTCCGACCCAGGGTGGGATTCCCCCGGTGTTGACCCACCCCGACGCGCCCCATCCGGGTGCGGTCCGGCCACGCTGGCGCTCGGTGGCTTTCCTGCTGCTGGTGGGTTTTTATCCGCTAATTCTCGGGGTCTTGAGTCAATTCCTGCAGATCGGCGGAGCCTCGCGAGGCCCAGCCTTGCCTCCGACGATCCAGGGACTGATCTTGGTTTGTCTGGAGAGCGTGGCGGTGTTTGCTCTCTTCTTTGGCGCGGGTGCCTGGGTGGGCCGACCGACCCGCAAGGAACTCTTCTGGCGACCCATGCGAGGGTGGGATTGGTTCTGGGGAGCACTCTGGTCCATCGGAGTTCGATTGGGGGCCGTGGTGGTGGTGTATGGGGCCTTGGCTCCATTTCTCCTAGTCGAAGCCTTGCAATCCAAGTCTGCCGGGGAGGCTGCGGCCGGACCTTCCATCGAAGAACGCCTTCAGCAATTCCGACCCAAGCTCGAAGCGTTGCTTGAGTTCGACGCGTTGGCCGATCCGATCTACCTGCTTTTGGCGATCACGCTGTTGAGTTTTGTCACCGCTGGGTTGCGTGAAGAACTGTGGCGGGCGGGATTCATGGCCGCCGTTCGAGACTTGCTGCCTCGTTCTTGGTGGATTCCTCGGCCGCGAAAGCCCTCAGAGCCCTGGCTGCGTTGGCAACTGCGTCGGCGCGGGCCCACTCTGTTGGTCGCCGGTCTGGCTGCCGTGGTCTTTGGCTTGGGCCATTTGCCTCAGGGGATCGGCGGCGTCGTTCTCACGGGAGTCGTCGGGTTCATCTTGGCCCTAGTGATGATCGGGCACCGGTCACTCTGGGCCGCGGTCATTGCCCATGGGTTTTTCGACGCCAGCACTTTTGTGCTGCTGGCCGTCATCGTCTGGAACAAGGAATGGATCCAGCGCATGGCCCCCGACCTTCTCAAGCAGTTGGGGATGTGAGAGCCCTTGAACAGGGGCTACACCAGCGTTTCTACCAAGACCTCGGCCAGGCGGACCGAAGCGTTCTGGGCATTACCGCCAAAGCGAATCAGGGCAGGGATTTTCCAGGGGGCGCGGGCGATCTCCAGGGCCAGGCGACCGGGATGGAGGGTCATTTCGGCCGTGTAAATGCGGTTGAAATCGAGCACCAGGTCTCCGTGGGCGGTGTCCGAGACGGACCGGACGGTGGCCGAAGGAATGCCTTGGGCTCGTGCCATGTCTCGTAGCACGGTCGACTCCATGTCTACTAGGTCGGCCTGGGTTTCTGAGCGGAGTTGCGCCTTTTCCAAGTGCGTGATGACCACTCGGTCCCGGGTGACCATCCGCCCTGGGGTCGAGGCCGTGGCCTGAAGCCGATCGATTCCCGGGAATGCTGTGTCGGCCTCGTGGTAGACCCAACCGACCTGGGCTTCAGGATTCAGGGCTCCGGCGACTCCGCAGGTGAACAGGCGCTCGGGTCGACCCGTTTCGAGGGCAGCGTGGCCACTGCGTAGGGCATTTTTTGGTCCCATGCCGGTTACCCAGACCTCGAGACCCGGCGCGACAAAGCGTTGCAGGGCGCGGCCAGGGAGGGGCGAGGCTGTTGGTTTTAGGGGC
>SXXZ01000096.1 GCA_005789375.1 Verrucomicrobiales bacterium
CACCAACATGGTCTTTGTGGTCAGTCCTCAAAATCAGGCCGTGATGCGTCCGGTTCGCCTGGGAATGCGCTTGGCCGGCAAGGTTGAAGTTCTCAGTGGTATCGAACCGGGCGAGAAGGTGGTGGTGGAGGGTGGGAAGAAAATTTTCCCTGGGGCTCCCCTCAAGCTTTCGGGACCGGAGTCCACTGCACCCTACTTGCAGTAATCGCTGACGAGTGTCTGCTAAGCCTGCGTTCCCGACGCAGAGAGGTTGTTGGCTGGGATCAGAAACAGATTGACCCCAACAGAGTGTCCGAGGCCTCCTTTTCGGTGTTACCCCTGGTACACCGAGCATGAGCGAGGCTTTGTCCATGACCTTGCGCCAGCGTCTGGCCACCGTGCGTGCTTGTGAGCCCGCCGACGTGGGTCCCTGGGCGTTGATGGAGTGCGTTTCTCCCTGGAAACGGCCCCAGTATCAGCTAGCTCGATGGATTCAGCCCAAGGCCTTTGCTCAGGATGTTAGCGTGGTGGAGGACGCTCTGAATGCCACGCGGCCGGAGCAGGTGAAGCTGGCCATCACCGACTTGCATGACCGGGCCCGCCGTCGGCCGGTCTTTTGGAGGGATTCGTTGGGTTTGCGGGTCTCCGGGCGACGCTTGTTGATCGTGGCCCAGTTGGGTTTTCAGAGTGCGTCGTTGGAGTGAACTCCTCTTCGGTCGCTGTTCTTCGATAGCACTTTTCTTTGGGTGACACAGCGTCCCCAACAAAAAAGGCGCCTGCGTTGCCGCAGGCGCCCTTGAGATACGTTGAGTGGATTATTCCTGAGCATCAGAGCCGCCGCTGGCGGACTCGCTAGCAGCAGGTGCCTCACCCGAAGAGGCTTTTTCGCGCTCTTCCATGGCAGCCTTGCGGCTGAGGCGGACGCGGCCCTTTTCATCCTGACCGAGGAGTTTCACCCAAATCTCGTCGCCGAGCTGGACGATGTCTTCGACCTGCTTGACGCGGAAGTTGGCTAGCTCGCTGACGTGCACCAGACCTTCACGGCCCGGGAGGAACTCCACAAAGGCTCCGAAGTCTTTGATGGTCACAACCTTGGCCCGGTAGATCTTTCCGATCTCCAGGGGTTCGCCGGAACCTTCGCCTTCGCCACCGGCCGGGGCGTCGCTACGACGGCCACCGCGATCTCCGCCGCGAGCACCACGGTCTGCGACACGGCCACCGCGATCACCACCGCGATCTCCGCCACGAGCACCACGGTCTCCACCGCGATCGGCTCCGCGCTCAGGGTTGCGCTCAGGGCTGCGCTCGGGGCGTTCAGCCCGCTCCGGACGGGCTTCTTCGCTGGCTGCAGGGGCTCCCTCTTCCGGGGCACCGGTGGAGGGCGGGATTTCTCCACGCTCTTCCATGGCGGCCTTGCGGCTGAGTTTCACGCGACCCTTTTCGTCGACTCCAATGCACTTCACCCAGATGTCGTCACCCATCTTGATGACGTCTTCAACGCGGGCGACGCGCTTGTTGGACAGCTCACTGACGTGCACCAGGCCGTCTTGACCGGGGAACACTTCGACGAAGGCGCCGAATTCTTTGATGGTCACGACGCGGCCTTTGTAGACCTTACCGATTTCGATTTCGGCGCTGAGCGCTTCGATCTCGCGGCGGGCGATTTCCATGCCCTCCGGAGAGACGGAGAACACCTTCACGGTTCCGTCGTCTTCGATGTTGATTTCGCAACCGGACTCTTCGACCAGGCGCTTGATGTTTTTGCCGCCAGGTCCGATCAGCGCGCCGATCTTCTCGGGGTTGATCTTCAGGGTGACGATGCGCGGGGCGTACTTGGAAATATCCGAGCGCGGAGCCGGCAGCGTGGTGAGCATGTGGGCCAGGATCTCGCCACGGGCGATACGAGCCTTCTCGATGGTCTGCTCCATGATCGGCAGCGGGATGCCCTTGAGCTTCAGATCCAGCTGGAAGCCGGTGATGCCCTTCTCGGTTCCGGCGATCTTGCAGTCCATGTCGCAGAACGCGTCTTCCCAGCCGATGATGTCGGTCAGGAGCTTGTAGCGGGAGATCTGGTGATCGGCACCGTACTCGGTGCAAATACCGATGGAGATACCTGCCACCGGGCGGGTGATGGGCACACCGGCATCCATGAGGGCCAGCGTCGCGCCACAGACCGAAGCCATCGAGGTGGAACCATTGGATTCCATGATCTCGGCGGTGATGCGGACGGCGTAGGGATACTCGGTGAGGGGAATCACCGGGCGAACGCTGCGCTCAGCCAGAGCGCCGTGGCCGATTTCGCGGCGGCCGGGGCCAGTGATGCGGCCGGTCTCACCGACGGAGAAGTTCGGGAAGTTGTAGTGCAGCAGGAATTGCTTCTTGGTTTCGCCACCGGTGTAGGAGTCGAACTGCTGGATGTCGTCGCTGGTGCCCAAGGTGGCCAAGCAGACGGCTTGGGTCTCGCCGCGGGCGAACACGGCTGAACCGTGGGCGCGGGGCAGGAAGCCCACTTCGCTGGTCAGGGTGCGAATTGCGTCGAAGTCGCGGCCGTCCAAACGCTTGGAGTGGTCGAGAACGAGGCTGCGGATCGCTTCCTTCTGGATGTAATACTGGGCGTCCTTGATGACGAATTCGGTCACCTTGTCGGCACCGAATTGGGCGACGAGCTTCTGACCGACTTCGGCGAAGATCGCGTTGACGGCGGCCTCGCGGGCCAGCTTCTGCTGGGTGAGGAGGGCCGGGATGATGCGATCACCGGCCAGCGTCTTGGCGGCGGTGAGGATCTCTTCCGGAACGATGGTCACCGTGATGGCGCGCTTGGTCTTGCCGGCCTTGGCAGCCAGTTCTTCCTGAGCGGCGATCAAGGGTTGGCAGGCGGCCTGAGCGAATTTCAGGGCGGAGATAAAATCGGCCTCCGAGATTTCGTTGGCGGCACCTTCGTACATGACGACGTCGGTCTTGTTGCCGACGTAGACGAGGTCGAGGTCGGACTGGGCCTGCTGTTCGTGGGTTGGGTTCACCACGAACTCACCGGCGACGCGGGCGATACGGACGGCGCCGAGCGGGCCGTCCCAAGGGATGTCGGAAACGGTCAATGCGGCCGAGGCTCCGAGGATGGAGAGGATGTCGGCGTCGTTCTGGCCGTCGGCCGAGAGCAGCAACGACTGGACCTGAACTTCATTGTACCAGCCC
>SXXZ01000097.1 GCA_005789375.1 Verrucomicrobiales bacterium
AGATCTTCGCTCACCATCGCTCCCACTTCGGACCAAAACGCCTCGAGGGAGCTCGTCCCATCCGCGGCGTCCCTCTGCCTCACCTAAAAACACTCCGCGACCTCCGCGTCAATGCCATCGGTTAGGCCCTGCAGAACCGGCTTGGAGCCAGGATGTTGCAGTCCAACGGCACATTAGAAGATCTGATCTTCTAGCTCCTGCCGAAGCTCCCATCGGTCTAAATTCTGCAAGAAGTGTCGGACCAACTTGTCATCCTGATCGGTGGTGCCTCCGCCAACATGGCAAGTGATGAAGCAATTGGATACTGCCCAAAGGGGGTGCTCAGGCGGGAGGGGTTCGGGATCCATCACGTCTAAATAGGCTCCCCTCAACCTGCCCGAGTCTAAGGCTAGAATCAGGGCTTCCTGATCGACCGTGGTCCCGCGACCGATGTTGTAAAATCGAGCGCCTGGTTTGAATTGAGCAAATCGAGCAGCATCGACAAAGTTTCGAGTTGTTACTGAGTCGGGTAGCACGTTGATCACGTGATCTGCTTCAGCCAAGGCTCCGGATAGCTCATTTTCTGGCACAATGGTGACACCGGCCTCTCCTTCTGCACGCCTTCGGAGAGCCATCAACCGCATGTCGAAGGGCGCCAACAAACGCGCTAGACGCCGGCCTATAGCTCCATACCCAAGAATAACCGCGGTCTGCCCGGTGAGCACGGACGCCGTGAATCGATCCTCCAGATAACGCCAATCCCGCCGACCCTCTTGGTTGCGGAGTTGCGATGGCAGATTTCGAGCCAAAGCCAGCATGCTCGCCAAAACCTGCTGGGCACAGGGATCGGCAAAGACCGACGATGCATTAGTCACCGGTGTGCCGCGGCAACGCATCGCCTGACGAAAATCATCACGGTCGTATCGGCTATATCCGGCCGTCGAGAGAGCCACCCACCTAATCCGATCATAGGCCAAAACATCCTCCGGAGCGGGCTGACCATAGGCGATGTCCACCTCCGCGAGGCTGGAATCCGGTTCTCCAGGAATCAGCACGGATCGCGACGACGCCATGGATTGAACCAAACGGTCTCCACGACGCTCCAATTCTTGCCTCAGATACAGCTCTGCGGAGGGCTGCAATTCATGGTTGGTCCAGACGGTTCGGTTCACGGCTTGGGATCTCGAACCAGGCGTCCTCAAGGCGCAAGCCAAACCCGGTCTCGACGCAGGCGCCGGAGATGAATCCAATCCTCCCCAATGAGTTCCCTCACTTCGTCACGACGGCACTTCCTGCAGACTACCGCATGGATGGCCGGATCCACATTCCTTCCACAGGCCGTCCGCTCAGCCCAACCTAGCAATCAGGTGGCCGTGGGAGTGATGGGGTTGCACCGGGGTAAGGCGCATCTGGAAGGTTTTTTGACAGTCCCAGGATGTGTGATCGGGACTGTTTGTGATGTGGACCGACGGGCGGCCGCCGAAGCCGCGGACTGGGTCGAAAAAAAGACAGGCCGCCGTCCGAAGGAGGTCAGTGATTTTCGTAGAATGCTCGACGATCGATCACTGGACGCCATCAGCATCGCCGCTCCCAACCACTGGCATGCGCCAGCAACAATCCTCGCCTGCGACGCTGGCAAGCACGTCTACGTCGAAAAACCCGGCAGCCACAACGCGCGGGAGGCTCAATGGATGGTGGCGGCGGCGCGAAAACACCGGCGCCTGGTCCAGATGGGAAACCAACGACGTAGTTGGACTCTCGTCCGCGAGGCAATGGATGAACTCCATGGCGGGATCATCGGAAAACTCCACGCTGCCCGCACCTGGTACAACGCCGACCGCATTACCATCGGCCACGGCAAAACCGCTCCCGTGCCGGAATGGCTCGATTACTCCCTCTGGCAAGGCCCAGCCCCGGAACTCCCCTACCGCGACAACGTGGTCCACTACAACTGGCATTGGCGCTGGCACTGGGGTGGCGGTGAATTGGCCAACAATGGGCCCCATTTCCTTGACCTCGCGCGCTGGGGACTCGGCGTCGATTGTCCTACTCAGGTCAGTTGCTCGGGAGGTCGCTACTACTTCCAAGACGATCAGGAAACTCCAGACACCATTCAGGCTTCTTACGAATTCGGTTCGAGCCAGATTACTTGGGAATGCCATAGCTGCAATCCACGCGGTCATTACGGAGCGGGTGTCGGTGTTGAGTTTCTGGGAGATGGAGGATCTTTCCTACTGCTGGACAGCGGATGGAAACAGGTCGATGACAAAGGCAAGACGGTTCGTGAAGGTCAAGCCCCCCGCCGGGACTCCGACCACTTCCTTAATTTCATCGAAGCCATCCGCGGCAACGCCCGCCTCAATTCAGAGATTGAGGAGGGCCAGAAAAGCACCCTGCTCTGCCATCTGGGAAACATCGCCTGGCGCACCGGACATACCTTGCACCTCGATCCCAAAAACCGCTCTCTGCGCCGGAATCCGGCCGCCTCTGCCCTCTGGGGCCGAGAATATCGCTCAGGCTGGAAGCCCAAGGTCTGAGGCCGCACCAAAAAAACTGAACCAGCGCGCATCAGTAAGGCAAAAGACCGGTTCCTCGCTGTTTTCAGTGAGTTGACCGTCGAGATCGCTTGTCCCCGATAGCCAGTGGCTACCAGGAACCGGGAGTTCCCAGTGCCTTGAAAGCCAGCAAGACCAGAAGTTTGGAAGGTGGGAACGACGATCTCGCCTGCGTTGAGAAGTCTCTGAACTGTCGATACGTACCCCCCGGAAAACTCAATTTTTATGCGGTTTCGCAACTTCTTGACGCAACCTGAACGCTTCTTGCGACCACCGGAGCAATTGCTGTCGACACCTAGGATCAATCCTTGTTGGGACATGAGACCTCCAAGTCGCTTCCAAATCTTGGGGGCTACTGCTACCCACTGAAAGTAGCGAGGAACCAAAAAACCTACCTTCCAACACGGCTCCCCACCCATCGATTTCAACGAACCAACACAGCGAACCAACACAGCCTTCCAAAGAAACTCGACGCCCATCGAATCGGCCCATACCTCCCGCGGCAAGCCGTTGGGCCTCTTGCGGATTGGAGAAAGCAACTGTGCCGTGTCCGGATTGGCTTTGACCCAAAGGCTTGGGGTTGGTCTCCTCCGCGGTCATCATGAAACCCAATCGCATCCTTCCCGACCTCCAGTGTTCGCTCCTCTGCGAGGACGTGAAGCAAGAGTCCAATGGCAATTTTATCCTGATCGGCATCATCGGTCTGGTTCGTGTCCCTCAGTTGCCGATCACCGCTTTCAAACTGTGCGTGTTCAACCGCTGGGTGGCCGGCATTGGACAATTCACCGAAGTGGTCCGACTCATCGCACCGGATGGAAGCACTGTGCTGCGTCAGAACTCCGTGAAGTTCCAGTTGGCCGATCCAGTCCAAGCGATGACAACGGTGAGCGTGATGTCCAATGTCGAATTCAAGGAAGCCGGGGTTTACACCATCGAAGTGCTGGTCGATGACGTGATGAAACTGCGCTTCCCGATTCCCGTGGTGCAGGCTCAACAACCCCCGCAAGGCGCAGCAGCCCAAGCGGCAGTCGAAGGCTGAAGACTTAAGGCAATTCAGGCCCGGTTCGGACACTCGTCCGGCCGGGCCTTTTTCACTAGAGTTCGATAGCTATGCGAGAGAAAAACCACTCCGGCGGACACCCTCCCCACCGTAGACGCCGCCGGTTCCCCAACCTCTAGACGCCACCGCTGATGTCTGCCGTAGGAGACAACGGATCTTCCGAGATCAAATCGGAGGCGAGCGCTCCGTCGGATGACGTCGCATCCAGGGCGAGAGCCAAAGTCTCGGGAGAGGCTTCCTCCAATTTGGGAGATTCCGGGACCGTCGCCAGACCGGGATCCACCGTTAGGAGCGACTCCGGGCGTTGAACGGGTATACGCCGCAGTTCCGAGGCGTCCGGCAGGCCCTCCAGCGCTGCCAGTCCAAAATACTCTAGGAAGGTCGCCGTGGTGCCATACTGCATCGGGCGACCCACCACTTCGGCTCGCCCCATCTGCTCAATGAGCCCACGCTCCACGAGGCTGGAGAGAACACCGTCGACGGCAACACCCCGTATTTGCTCCATCTCCGCCCGGGTGATGGGCTGTCGGTAGGCGACGATCGCCAAAGTCTCCAACGCGGGTTGACTCAGGCGGGAGGGGCGGTTCTTCACACCCAGAAAGGCCCTGAGCCACGGCCCGTAGTCCGGCTCATTGACGAATTGCCAGGCCCCAGCCACACACACCAATCGATAACTGCGCTGCGCTACCCGATGATCTTCCTCCAAGACCTTGAGTCCCTCTAGAATGCGGTCCAGGTCGAGCTTCAGCAGTGCGCGCACCGGTTCGATGGCGCTTTCCTCCTGCGCGGCACGATTCAGTATGTCCCTTATCTCCATGGGCGAGAGGGGCTTCTGGGCAGCGAACAGCAAAGATTCCAGAACAAGTTTAAGCTCCATCGTGTGACTCCGGAGATGACGGGAATGATGGGCAAAGACAAGCCCTGAAAGTAATGAAACTCGAACTTCCCTCGAATTCACACCGGTTGCCCATTGTCTGAACCCAATGGTTACCTAGAGTTGCGGCAGCGTTGTCCTATGAATCAACAATTTCAGAGCCTCTGCCTCGCCTTGAGCGTTGCCACCGTGTCGACACTGGCGGCTGAATTGTCGACCAACGCTCCAGCGGCCACGAAGCCCCCCGCTATCCCGCCCAAGCCTCCCAGTCCCTGGCAGTCCACCGCGTCCGTGACTGCGTCGGTGTCTCGAGGCAATGCGGATACTCTGCTAATGGGAGCCGCCCTCACTTCGCTCCGAAAATGGGACAAGAATGAAATCGCACTGGGGGCTGACGCGACCTATGGCAGCAACAGCGACCCGACCACACGCAAGGAAACAACCACCGCCCAGAACTACGGCCTTTATGCTCAGTACAACCGCATTCTTTCCGATCGCGTCTACCTAGGTCTCAGATCGGATGCCCGACAAGATCGGATCGCATTCGTCGACTACCGCGCCACCGTAGCTCCGGCACTCGGCTATTACGTCGTCAAGAACGACCGGCTGAAGGTGAAGACGGAAAGTGGGCCAGCCTTCATTTTTGAAAGCCTCCAGGGAGCCGGAACCGCCAACTACCTTACGGTGCGTTTAGCCGAGGAGGTGCAGTGGAAGATCAACGATCGGGCGTCCATCATCCAGGGCATGGAATACCTGCCGCAGGTGGCTGACTTTGGGAATTTTGTGATGAACTTGAATCTGGGGCTTTCAGCCAAGATCACCGAAAAGGCCAGTGCTACTATCACATTCCAAGATTTCTACCGCTCGGTTCCGGCACCGGGTCGCCGTAGCAACGACCTGCGCCTCATGGCTGGAATTTCCTATAGTTTTTAAAACCGTATTCTCGCAACTCCAGCGACGGGCCCACACTCCCCTCACCCCCTTTCAACCGCCCGCAAAAGCCACTGCATCAACATGGCTTTCGCTCGTTGAACTCTGACCGTATACTCCGCGCCATGTCGTTCGGAACGTTGTCTCGCAGGACCCTTCTCCGCGGGGTGGGTGCCGCCATGGCGCTGCCTTGGTTGGAGGCCATGGCTGCCACCAAGACATCCTCCCCAACTGAGGCGGGCGCTGGCGCTAAACCACGGCGTTTTGCCTGCCTTTACATGCCCAATGGAACGCGACCCGATCGTTGGACTCCCGAGGGCGAGGGCTCGACGTTCCAGTTGTCGCCCATTCTGGCTCCGCTTCAAGCCCATCAGTCCGAATTGCTCGTACTGACCCAATTGTGGAATGCGGCCACCAATACCGGTGATGGCCATTACGTCAAAACCGGCGGGTTTCTCACCAGCACCACGATCACCCGGACCACCGGCGCAGACTTGTGCTCCGGCAACACCTCGATGGATCAATGGATGGCCCGACAAGTCGGCCACCTCACTCCCTTGCCTTCGCTGGAATTGGGCATCGAACCCATCACCACGGGTGTTGATACCAATGTCGGCTTCACCCGCCTCTACGGATCTCACATCAGTTGGGCGACTCCCACGACTCCCTGCGCCAAGGAGATCAATCCTCGCCGGGCCTTCGACCGACTCTTCCGCAACGCCAGCGGGTTGCCCGCCTCGCGCTTCGGAGACAACTCCAGCGTCTTGGACCTCGTCGCCGGCGACGCGCAGCGCTTGAGACAACAGTTGGGCAAGGCAGACCAGCAGAAAATGGCAGAGTATTTCGAGAGTGTCCGCTCGGTTGAACACCGGATCGAATGGGCCCGACGGCGAGCTCTCGGCGAGTATATGGAGGACCCGGCTGCGCGAGCTGAAATCGAACGCCTAGGCCAGCGCATCGATCTTTATTCTGATCCCGCCCGAGCCAGCCAACGGGGCATTAACCACACCGAGCAGGTCCGTTTGATGCTCGATATTATGGCATTGGCCTTCTGGACCGACTCCACCCGAGTGAGCACCTTCATGTTCGGCAATGCCGTGTCTGGCCGAAACTTCTCCTTCCTCGACGGCGTCAAAGGCGGGCACCACGAGTACAGCCACCACGAAAACCGCCCGGAGAAGCTCGCTCCTTACGAACGCATCACCCGGTGGCATGTCGAACAATATGCGTACTTTCTCGACAGATTGCGTTCTATGAAGGAGGGCACTGGTTCGGTTCTCGACCAATCCATGATTTTGTTCGGAGCCGGCATGCGCGATGGAAATGGCCACAATCCGCGGAATCTGCCCTTGGTATTGGCGGGACGGGGCGGCGGTACCCTCAACCCGGGCCGGCATCTGGTGTTCTCCAAGGATAGCCCCATGGCCAACCTGCACTTGGGATTGATGCGTCGCATGGGAGTCCGCGCCGACCGTTTCGCCGACAGCACGAATGCCTTACCAGAACTGGGTGATGCCGAAGCCTGAAGCGAGCTTCCTACAACGAGCTACTGAGGACGCGTCCCAATAGTCGGCCCGGTGCACGCAATTGAATCCTGACAATCCCTCTCTTCGGGTTGCCCTCAGGCCAGTCTTGCGCTCAATTTCCATCTGCCATGCCTCTCTATCAGTACGAGACCATTCCAACAGTGCCTGACGAAGCGGTGCGACGCTTCGAGGTGAAGCAGTCCATGAACGACAACGCCCTGACCCGC
>SXXZ01000098.1 GCA_005789375.1 Verrucomicrobiales bacterium
CCCGCGCAGGGAGAGATGCTGCTGTGGGGCATCGACGAATTGCTAGTCTACCACTACCTCGTGAGCGAGGCCTCACGCCAGATGACGGTCCCACTCGAACGTTTCTGGAGTGCTTCCAAGCAAGAACAAGCAGCCTATGTCTGGGAGGCGCTCTTCACTGAACATTCCCCCATCTCGGAAGCCTGCCGCGGCGTCCTTACCACACTCCACCTGCTCGGCATCGACGCCCGCAAGAGCGACCTCAAAAACCTGCGCAGTTGGTATGCCTCCCAGAACCCCCAGGACTTCATCAACCGCATCCTGGAGAAGGCCAACATCGCCTCCATCTGCATGACGAACTCTCCGTTCGATCCCATCGAACGCCCGACCTGGGACCGAGGTTTCGCCCGGGATCCCCGCTTCGTCGCAGCCCTACGCATCGACCCCCTACTCGTCGCCTGGCCAGAGACCTCCGTTTGGCTCCGCGATCAAGGCTATGCCGTTTCACGCGAACTCACCCCTCAGACCCTCGGTGAAGTCCGACGATTTCTTGGCGACTGGACCCAGCGAATCGACAGCCGCTACTGCATGGTGTCGCTACCTCCGTCCTTTGCCTGGCCCGCCGACTCCGAAATCGCCCGATTAATCGAAGGAGCCGTACTGCCGCATTGCCGCGATCAGGGACAAGCCTTTGCTCTAATGATGGGAGTGAAACGGGCCGTGAACCCCCGTCTTCGGATGGCCGGCGACGGCGTAGGTCTGGCCGATTTGAATGCCCTTCAGGCCCTCTGTGCCGCGCATCCAGAAAACCGCTTCGTGGTGACCTGCTTAGCGCGAGAGAACCAGCACGAGCTCGTCGTCTTGGCCCGCAAATTTCCAAACCTTCATCCCTTCGGTTGCTGGTGGTTTACCAACACCCCCCAGCTCATCCGCGAAATTACCACGATGCGCCTAGAGTTGCTGGGGACCTCCTTCACGCCGCAGCATTCCGACGCCCGCGTCCTCGATCAGGTGCTCTACAAATGGCAGCACTCCAGGAGCATCCTTGCCGAAGCCTTAACTGAAAAATACACAGCAACTGCCGCAGCGGGCTGGGAGGTGACCGATCCAGAAATCCAACGCGACGTCACCGAACTCCTGGGCGGTGGGTTTCAGCGGTTTCTCTCGAGCGCTCGCATCCGTCCCGAAAAGCATTAATCTGAACGCGTGCGCTCCACCCTGCTCTTTCTCTGCCTTCTGGGACTGGTCTCGGCAGAGGCTGCGTCGCTGAACCCCAAGTCGCAGCCGCAGAAGCCCGCCAGCAAATCGCCCGCACGAAGCACCAAGACCACTTCTGAATCAACTGGCCGCACTACGGCCCAGTTGGTGGACAAAACCCGCACGGCCATTGTCCGGATTGACGGTCGGGGCCGTGACGGCACCCAAGAGGGCGTCGGCACGGGATTTATTATCGCTGCGGAGGGTCTCATTGCCACCAGCTTGCACGTCATCGGCGAAGGAAGATCCGTGCAAGTACGCCTGGCCGACGGCAGCACTCCGGAGGTCATCGGCATCCACGCCTGGGATCGGCCGCATGATCTGGCTATTCTCAGGGTTCGGGCCACCGGGCTGAACGCCTTGCCTTTGGGGGACAGCGATACCTTGCCACAGGGAGCATCGGTCATCGCCTTAGGCCATCCCTTGGGCCTGAACCAGAGCGTCGTAGAAGGAGTTCTCTCTGCACGTCGGGATCTTGAAGGACGCCCCATGCTGCAGTTGGCCATGCCGATCGAACCCGGTAACAGCGGAGGACCCTTGCTCGATCGATCGGGCCACGTCCACGGCATCGTCAATGCCAAGAGCCTGCTGACCCAAAATCTCGGTTTTGCCACGCCCGCCAATCACCTCAAGGCTCTGCTCAAGCAACCCAACCCCATGGCCATGGATCGCTGGTTGCGTCAGGGGGCTCTCAACACCAACCAGTGGGAATCCTTCCTGGGTTCCCATTGGCGCCAGAAAGGCGGCCGGATTTTAGTGGAGGGCGCGGGCGCAGGTTTTGGCGGTCGTGCCTATCTCTTGAAACGCGACGCCGCTCAAGAAGGCACCGAACTTCAGGTCTCCGTTCGTCTCGATGACAATTCTGGGGCCGCCGGATTGATCTTTGCCGGCGATGAAAAGGGTCGGCACTACGGCTTCTACCCGACCGGCGGAGAACTCCGTCTAACCGCCTTCGAGGGACCTGATATCTTTTCGTGGAGAATCCTGGGCACGGTGCCTTCGGCCGCGTATCGCAGTGGCGACTGGAACAGCCTCCGAGTGCGGCGAGCGGACGGAGTCTGGGAATGCTCCGTCAATGGCGATGTAGTTTTCCGAAGCAAAGACAGTGCGCTCAATGGCTCTCGGGTCGGCTTGGCAAAATTCCGCAACACCGCCGCGGAGTTCCGCGACTTTCGTGTGGGCAATGCCGAGGCAGAGGCAGAGTTGCCGCCCGATGTGGTGGCCAGCTTCACGGCAGGACGCGAACCGCGGGAAGCACTCAAAGCCCACCCGGGGCCCGCCGATCGATTCCTCCAAGAACGTGCTCAGCGCCTGGAGAGCGAGGCGACCCGTTTGCGCAAACTAGCGAAGGAACTGCACCGCGAAATTGCCCGTGAAGCCTTGGTATCGGAGCTGTCAGGCGCGGCGTCCGAGATTCGCCTGACCCACGCCACACTACTGCTGGCCTGGCACGATCATCCCGGACTCAATATCACCGACACCGAACGGCAATTGGCAGAACTGGGCACGGAAGCTCGGTTGCTGGTCAGTCAGGCCAAAACCGGGCCGGACCGAATCGCAGCCCTCCGCCAATTCTTGTTCGAAGAGCAAGGCTTCCATGGGAGTCGGGGCGACTACCGCAATCCGGCCAACAGTCACCTGCAAAGCGTGCTCGAAGACCGCGAAGGCATTCCCATCACTCTGAGCATAGTGTTCTTAGAGGTGGCCAAAGCAGCGGGCATTGAGCACCTGGAGGGCCTGCCCCTGCCCGGTCACTTTCTGGTGCGCCATGCACCGCCGGGAGAACCCGCCCGACTCTATGATCCCTTCAATGGCGGCATCCCCATCACCTTTTCCGAGGCCGACGAACTGGGGACTGAAAGTGCCGGGGTGCCCATCCGCAGTGAATTTCTCGAAGCAGCCAGCCCACGATCCATTCTCATTCGAATGATCAACAATTTGCGAAGCTTCACGATGGAGCGCTCTGGAATCGAAGCAGCCCTACCCTATTCTGACTTGCTGGTCGCACTGGCCCCAGATGCACGCAGTGCGGCGGCGGAACGGGTCGATCGAGCCCGGCTCAAATCCCAGATCGGAGATCGCGACGGCGCCGCAGCCGACCTCCGGGCGGTTCTTGAAACCGTGCCGACGGGCCCTCAGGAGGCGCGTATCCGAGAGGCCCTCAAAGCCCTAGAGAATCGCCCCTGACGATCCGGAGACAGGACCGCCGTGGGGTGACGTCGGTAATTTTACAGCCCGCTGGCTAACGGACCGGCGGCACCTTCGAGAGTTTGCGTTGCAGGGATCGGCGGTGGATGCCCAACCGACGGGCCGCAGCGGAGATATTCCCATCACAGTCACTCAGGGCCCGCTGAATGTGAACCCACTCGAGTCGTTGCAACGACTGCATAGAATCTTCTGGAGGCTCCTTCATTTGCCCAATGCGCCTCAACTCGGCCAAGGCTTTGGAGGCCTCGTTGACACCCACCATCCAGACCTCCGACGCACCGCCGGTGCCTTCTATCGAGGGAGTTTCAGAACCCGCGACTCCCAGGTGGCGCCGCTGTTCACCCCAAGGCAAAACCCGCAGGCCTAACGATTCCAACGCAACCCGGACCCGCGCGGTCTGGCCCGGGTCTCCTGTTATCACCAGAGTTGGAAGGCTCGACCCGACCGAATCGGGTCTTGGTGTCGCCTCAGGGGTGTTTGCGGCCATGGCAACTAGAGAAAATTGATCACTCGGTGCCGGATCCGACGCGCGGCCGGGTGGCTACAAAGAGGATCACCCCGGACAGGCTCAGCCCGAAAATGCCGGCCGTTCCCGCAACCAGAATTCCATCGCGCAGCACCTTGTTGGGAATAAAGGACAGCTTGTGCAAGTTGCTGAAAAGGTTGGCCTCCCATTGCCGACCGTCGTCGGTAAAGCGAGTCACGCTCTCGGTCATTGTGCTCACATAGACTCGCCGTCCCGCCGGATCGCCCGTCTCCATCCGGTACACCGGGAGGATGCGGAAAATCGGTATGTATTCGGAGTCAAAGGCCGTCAATAAAGCTGTTTTCCGGACCGCTGCGCCCCCGAAAAATCGCGTGGCAATTTCAGCGGCGAATACCTCATCGCGCTCCGGAACTAACTTGCCCGTGGCGCCGCTGACGTAAGCGGGGGCCTTGGCCTCCCGCGTCCAAACTACGTAGGTAGGTTCTCCCGCGATCATCCTCAAGTTCACTGCCCGAACCCCACTCGCCGCTGAGGGCACCGCTTGGACAGCGTGTGCCAATGGAATTTGCACGGTGCTCACCGGTATTTCAGGACCACTGGGAATAGCTTTGGGAGGCGGATCCTGTGTCCAAGTCATGACCTGATGAATTACGCCGCTGGAGGAGGCCAGCAGCGCACTCAAACTGAAGGCCAATCCGAGCCATCGATGCAGTTGACGGAGAGTTTTTGGGTTCATGAAATCTTGAGAATACAGCGTTGGGTCAGAAGCGGATCTCGACCCCGCCGAAGAAAGATCGCCCGTCGCCCGGGTTGTAGGCGGCACTGGCCGGAGTGGCCCGATTCAGGACCCCGGTGGTGGCGATGTAGGCCTTGTCGGTGAGGTTGCGAGCATCGAAGAACATCGAGACTCCGCGCCGCGTCTGGTAGCCGACCCGAAGCCCGAGGATCGCATATTCTGGCGCATTGGCCGCATCCGTGTTGGCCAAGTCGATGGCGTAGGACTCAGGAGCCCATTCGACGTTCGGGCCGAAGTAAAATCCGCTCGGGTGCTGGTACTTCAACTCACCCCGAAGGTAGTGCCGAGGAACACCCGGCAAACGGTTGTCGCCATAGGTTGTATCCCCGTCGAAGCGGAAATCGTTGAACAAGTAATTGCCCTGAAGGCGAATACCGTCGTTCGCGACCTCGGCTCCCGTCGCCAGAAGACCATCGACCACTCGCCAACCCCCACCCAACTCCACGCCCCGGTGGATGGTCCGTCCTGCATTCAAGGTCTGGGTGATGGGGGGATTAAAATTACCCACCTGAAGGCTCAGAAGTTCATCCTCCAACCACGCCTGATACAACGACGCGTCCCAGTCGAAACGACCCAATTTCCCCCGCGTTCCCAATTCTAGCGTAGTGCCCGTTTGAGCGTTCAATTGCACGAGCCCATTGGTGGCACCGGGGGTTGCTGGCCGGCTCAACTCACCGAAGGTGGGGGGCTCAAAGTTGCGGCTCACATTGCCAAAGACCTGAACGCCGCTGGCGGCCTCCCAGATCGCTCCCAGCTTGGGATTGAATCCGAGATAATCTTGAGTGTCGGTTTGATCACCGTCGGCTAGGAACCGATCGGCGAACTTCCGACGGGAGTAGGTGATGGAACTGCCCCCCACCAGACTCCATCGGTCGTTGAGTTTGAGCGAGTCTTCGAAGTAGGTGTCCAGATTGGCTGAAGTCTGAGTACTTTCAGCCGTCTTGGCCCCGCGTCGCGGCTTCCCGGCAAACGATCCGTTCACGAAGCGGTTGTCCTCCGCCCAGCCATAGACGGGTGCGAAACCGGCGGTCAGGCGGTTATCGTATCCGGCGATCTCGCTCGAATGAACCATGCGGGCATCCAAGCCCAGATCATTCGAATTCTGGTCCAGAATTTGAAAAATTGGATGGTTCAAATCCTTGTAACTCCAGAATCCGGAGACTTGCGCCTGAGTTTGATCCGAGGTCCAAGCCAAACGATCACTCAATCGGTAGAGCGAGTAGTCGCGCTTCTGGTCACCGGCGAAACTCCCCAACCGGGGATTGTTCAGGGCGTTGCTGAGCGACAAGGATCCCGGCAACTGCGAATCGGTCCGCACCGCAGTGAACCACAGGCGATTCTCCAACTGATCCGAAATGCGATAACCAACATTGGCCATCATCCGATCGGCTTCCTGCGCGGCATGTTGGCGGTAACCGTCCTGGATGAAGTGCGTGAGACTCGCGTAGTAGTCGGCAGGACCCGACGAAAACCCACTGCTCACCTGCCCTCGCAAATACCCGAAGGATCCCAATTCGAGACGGGATTGGAACGGACTGGCATCCCGGCCCGTGGAGCTCACGAAATTCACCGCCCCACCCAGCGTGGTGCCGCCGTAGCGCAAGGCATTGGCGCCGCGCCACACCTCAATGTAGCGGGTCGACAACGGTTCGATGGACTGCATGTCCACGCCGCCATCGGCCAAGTTCAGCGGTGTGCCATCTTGAAGAATCTTTAGACCGCGTCCGTGGAAGGTTCGCTGAAGACCCGATCCGCGGATCGAAATCCGGGCCTCCTCGGACCCGAAGCGGGACTGAACGTAGACCCCGGTTGTGAAGTCGAGAGCATCGCGCAACGTGGAGGCTCGGCCTTGGCGCACCGTGTCGCCATCCACCAGGCTCGTGCCGCCGGGGACGCGGGCCAGTTCTGCAGCCGCAGCAGTTATTGAGGGCACGGTGAGGCTGGGCTCCGACACACCCTCGACGACGACTTTAGGCAAGGTTTTGGATTCGGCCGCCTGAAGCATGGAAGCACCCAGGATAGCGGTGACGCAGGACGTAACGGAAACAGCAGAAATTGAAGAATTCACGACAGTTGAACAACGAACGATTGATACAGAGGACTCCGAATGGGATTCCCGGAAACGGACCGCACCTCACCGGAAACAGGCGCGACCCAACACATCGGGACAGGGATTTCCGGCGATTCACGAGGACTGAGTCCTGTCAAACGGACCACAGCGCGGCTTACTTAAGCCAATACGGACCTGTGTGCGTTTGAAGGAGGATCCGGGACGCAGCCCGAACCCCTCAAGATTCACCGAAAATTAGGCGTGCCGAGGAGGCTGCCACGGCGGTGAGCCAGAACGACTGAGCGCACGTTGATCCCGGGCGAGCGAGTGCTCAGCGGAGGTTTTCTCGGGCAACGCCAACTTAAAGGCCCCATCCGAGGGGACCATATCAGTTTTGGCGAAGGAGAGTACGAAGGTGGTCTGCTGCTGTTGGTTGTCGCGGCCCTGGCGGACCACTTTGCACAGAGCGCACGGATGGTGACCATCGAAGGTGGTTTCGATGGCCTGCACCCAGTCCATCTGAGTACTGCGATCCAGAAGCATCACCGTCCAAGCAACGGACTGGAGCAAGGTCCATTGAAACCCGAGGGATATCCCCACGAGTCCAATCACCAACCATTGGCTCCACCGTTTCCTCACCTTGCAATCAAGGAAGCATGCAGGTTGGAGGCCCGTCAACCCTGAGTGCCCGTTGGACGGGTCGAGGGTCTGCGGTTTTTTGCCGCAGACACGGCGAAAACAGCACCTCGTTTGCTTCGAGATCCTAAATAAGGTGTGAGTTTGGAGAGGGGCTGAGCGATCCAATTAACGCATCACCCAAGTCGCGGCGGCGATGGGATCGCTGGTGTTCATGGAATTTAATTCGGACTGACCCAAAGTGATTAACCCGTCCACGTCGCCATACTTGGCGCCGCCCGGAAGGAAGTCCGGCGAGTGGATATCCAACACCCGGCCGAATCGAAACTCTCCAAGATGCAAGGCCACCCGATTCAGCGCAGGGCCAGACTGTGCCCGAGCAGCGGCCGCGATCGGAGCCGTCGCATCCAAGGCAATGAGCGAGACCTGGCTGGAGGGCTTCTCATGCCCGCGGATGTACTGCACTGCCGTGAGGACGTCGTGGACTCGGTGCGTGAACACCGCCGGATTGTAGCCAAAGGTGTACGCTGCGGCCTCCCGGGGATTTTTCACCCGAGGTGTGCGCGTGAGCGGTCGGCCATCGATGGAAGACTCACCCTGATGCAGTAAATCCAACCCCAGCACCGTGACTCCACCGTCGACCAATTTCTGGACCGCCGGGACCAACGAACCCGCAGTGGTATACAACCCTGATTTTCCATCGGCCGTGAGCCAGACGACGGTCTTGCCGTTCCACTGCTTCGGATGACAGAAAACCACGGGGATCTCTTCTCGACGGGACGTGTTCCGTATCAAGCCCGCCATCTGGATCCAGACTCCGCGATCTTGCTTGTCCTTGAGAACCCAATTGAGCGAGCTCGCCGGAGCCGGATCGCGGGCATCCAAGACCACATCCCAACCCACCTTTAAGACCTGCCGGTATTGCTCGGGGGAGGCCGAGGCCATGCTCTCGAGCTGACGATTCGAATCTGCAGACCAAAGTTTGAGAAGGCCTCGCTCAAACTGGGGATCTGCCGCCATGGGTGCCGGATGTCCGGCATCCCAAACACTGAGTTCCGATCGGGATGAAACCGTGTAGTCGCGCTCCAAGACCGGCTCAGCCTGACCCAGATGGAAATGCTTATTTAGCCAGTTGTAGAAGGCCGTTCGCGACACCGCGTTGTAGTTGTGAGGAAAGTGCTCACCGCGCTGCAGCATGACCCGGTCTGCGCCACCGAGAAGACCGTAAAGGCGTTTGAGCTCAGGGAAGCCTTTGGTGGACATCTCCTTGGTCCAGTCATCGGCGGTAGTCATGCCTTGCGGCTTGGGCGCAAACAAACCGGCAAACTCGACATTGCCCGTGCCCACCCGCAGTAAGCTCGCATTCTCGCAGGTGCAGCCCCCTTGCATGGCCGTGCTCACCATGACCGCCGGAAAGGAGAGCGCGATGCGAGGATCAATACCCGCCAGCAGCATGGTCTGGGTTCCGCCACCACTGGCTCCGGTGATGGCCACGCGCTGAGGGTCTACCTCGGGCAACTCCAGCAGGAAGTCGAGCGACCGCACCGCGTTCCAAGTCTGGAGGCCCATAATGCTCTGGAGATGCGCCTCGGCCTGCGGACTATAAAGCCCCCAGTTCTCGGTGGTGTTCATCTCGGGCCGCTGCTTGGCGAAGCTGTGGACCAGTTGGCGAGAAAGCTGTTGAGAATCGGAGTCGCCCAACATGTCCCAC
>SXXZ01000099.1 GCA_005789375.1 Verrucomicrobiales bacterium
GGAACTCCGCGCGAGGCTCGCCTTGCGCAAAGAGCAATCCGGACTGGCCCATCGCACCGATATCACGACTTTCGTCGACTACATCGACGCCGACGAAGGTCGCTCACCCTTGGTGTGAGCCCTCTTTGCGGGCATTGAGACGGGCGGGACTTAGTCAACGAGAACTTAGTCAACGGATAGGGCTAAGAGAATCATCAGCTGACGCTGAGTTCTCGGCGGATGCCAAATTTGTCCACCCGCTTGCGCAATGTGGCTCGGGTGATCCCCAAGAGCTTGGCGGCCTGAACTTGGTTGCCCTGGGTTTCTTTGAGCGCCTCAATAACCAACTCACGCTCGACCGCCGGAAGCACCTTGATCCCGCCTTGGAGTCGTGCCCAGCGAAAGAGTTGGAGCACCAAGGGACGGATGTCACCCGTGATGGCCGGATCGACGGTAGGAGCCAGTGCGGCCTCAACGCTGGGAGCGGACAGGGAGGAAGCAGACAAGGAAGGATCCGCAGGAGTGGATAACCCCTGAACCAAGTGGCCCGCTGAGGTAGCCGAAGTGGCAGAGGGAACGGACCGCGAAGCCTGAATCGACGGAGCAGATCGAACCGTTTGTAGGATTTCGGGTGGCAGATCGTTTTCAAGGATTGCCGCACCCTTCGAGACCACAACGGCCCGCCTCAAAACATTTTCAAGTTCACGGATATTGCCGGGCCAATGGTAGGCTTCCAGCACCGAGAGGGTCTTCTCGCCGATAGATTTGGAGCCGTTACCAGCGCCCCCGATCTTGCGCAGGAAGAAATCGACGAGCAGGCGGATGTCCCCTTGACGCTCCCTCAAGGGCGCCATGTGAACCCGGACCACATTGAGTCGGTAAAACAGGTCTTCCCTAAACTCTTTGCGAGCAACGGATTCTTCTAGGGGTTTGTTGGTCGCCGCGATGATCCGAACATCGACAACGAGAGTCGTATTGCTGCCCACCCGCTCGAAGGTTCCGTTTTGCAGAACTCTCAGAATCTTGGTCTGGGTGGCTGGCGGCATGTCGCCGATTTCGTCCAGAAAAAGAGTTCCTCGATGGCACTGCTCAAAGCGACCGGGACGCTGGGCGGTGGCTCCGGTGAATGCTCCCTTCTCGTGACCAAAGAGTTCGCTCTCGAGCAAGTTCTCCGGAATGGCCGCGCAATTGATGGCCATGAACGCTTCTTTGGCCCGGCGGCTATTCTGAAAAATGGAGCGGGCCACCAATTCCTTACCGGTGCCGCTTTCACCGGTGATCAACGCGGTGGCATCCGAGGCGGCCAATTGACCGATGAGCTTAAAAACCTCCTGCATCGGAGCGCTGCGGCCGATCACACCCAACTCGTAGTCTTGCTGCTCCAGTTGCGGCCGTATGGCAACCGTCTGCCTCGTATCCCGCGCCGCCTTCAGCGCATTGGCCACCAACTGCTTGAGCCGAGGGACATCGAAGGGCTTGAGCAGGTAATCGTAGGCGCCCAACTTCATGGCCTCGATGGCCGTCTGCGTGGTGCCGTAGGCGGTCATGAGGATGACCGGAAGCTGAGGATCGAGCTGGCGGATCCGCCGTAAGGTTTCCAGGCCGTTGAGCCCAGCCATGCGAATATCGCTGAGCACCAAGTCTGGCTTGACCTTAGGAATGAGGCGGAGCCCTTCCTCACCGCTGGAAGCGGTATGAAGCTCAATATCTGAGCCCTCAAAGATCCGGCGGAAGGAGTATTGAACATCCACTTCGTCGTCAATGAGCAGCAGCTTTTCCATCGAATGAGGAGACTTTACGTGGTTCTTCATCCGGTGGCAACCCGACGGCTAGAGGCATTGCAACTTGCTCCCACGGGCTTCTCTGCCTTGATGGGCCGATGCTCTCACGTTGGCGCTGGTTGGCCCTATTGTTGATCGGTTCAAAAACCGTGTTCGGGGCTGATTTATCGGGTGTGCATCGATCGGTCACCACTATCCCGGATGCACCTTACTTGCAGGAAGCCGGGTGGACGATGCCTTCTGAAGTGGCTTTGAGCACCGTGGTTGCCTCTGGAGGCGAAGTGCTGGTCGGAACCGCGCGAGGGGTGATTGCTTTAAAGGATCGCCATTGGGCACCCGATACGGGGATGACCCAATCCGTCCAGCGACTGGTGGTGGCGCGAAACCAAGTTTGGGCCATCGGTGTTCCAGGGCTTTGGGTGCGGGAGGCGGGGCTTTGGCGGCAAATCAGCACGTCTCCCGTCAGCGACATTCAAGAGTTTCGCGGAGAGGTTCTCGCCTCCGTGGGATCCCGACTGCTGCGCGTCCAAGGTCACGCGCTTGAATCTTTTTCCGAAGCCAAGGCCCGCTTTGAAATCCAACGCCTAGTCTCCCACCAGGACCTAATTTACGTCGTGGGATCGGGGAGGATCAGTCCCTACAGTCGTGGCCGTTTTGGAGGCGAAGACGCTTACACTTGGCCGTCTGATTTGGGCTGGGACTGGGGCACCCTCCCGTCCAAGACCACTCGCGATGCGCTGAGCCATGGGTCTGCGTTGGTGGTGGCTACCGATCGTGGACTGGGAGTGCTGCGAGGCATGTCCATGACCTCGGTTCGCGGTGAACAGGGGCTTCCGTTCGAGGACACTCTCTGTCTGGCTGCAGGGTTTACCAATGATCTTTGGATCGGTACTTCCCGCGGCGCCATTCGCCAAGTGAACGGACGATTCGATTATTTTGCGGGCCGTCGCTGGCTGCCCGATGAGCGGGTGTTGGGCATCGCCGTGGCCGGTCAAACGGTTTACCTCGCCACGCCCGGAGGCTTGGGGGTCATCGAGTACCGGCCTTATACTTTGGCCAAGAAGGCGGCCTATTACGAACGGCACCTCGAAGAGTGGGGACAGAAGCGGTTAGGCTTCGTCCACAAGTTGGAATGGGATCCGACGCGAAAGCGTTTGGTTCGGGAAGTCAGTGACAATGACGGCGGCTACAGTGGCAATTATTTAGCCGCGCAAGTGTACCGGTACGCCGTGACTCGCGATCCGGAGGCCCGTCGGGAAGCCACCAATACGTTCCATGCGCTTCGGTGGCTCGAGGGAATGACAGGCATTTCTGGATTCCCGGCGCGATCGGTTTGGGCCAAGGGGGAGGTCGGTCATCAAGCCGACCACGGTTCTGGCGGCTATGCGGCCGAGTGGCACGAGACGCAAGATGGTCGCTTTGAATGGAAGGGCGACACCTCTAGCGATGAACTGTGCTCGCAGTTCTACTCCTTCGGACTGTTTTTGGAGTTGGTGGCGGAGGGTGCGGAGGTGGATCAAGCCAAAGGCCAGTTGGCCCGAATCGCTTCACATTTGGTGCGCAATCGATGGAAACTCATCGATGTGGATGGAAAACCCACCCGTTGGGGCCGTTGGGATCCGGAGTATTTTCAAACAGACGAAGGCAAGTTCGATCGAGGCCTGCAGGCCGTCGAGCTGCTCTCCTTCATCAAGACGGCCGAACGTTGGACGGGCGACGCCACGTTCACTGCGGCCTACAAGGATCTGGTTCGACTGGGTTATCCGGAGTTCACGCTGCGGGCCCGCAACACGTCGCCGCCCGACAGCATTCTGCACTTCCTCGATGAGTTGGCGTTTTGGAGCTACTGGAACCTCCTTCGCTATGAGGAAAACCCGGATTTGCGCGCACTCTACCGCCGGGGATATGAGCGGGGCCACGAAGTGGTTCGCGTCGAACAGAACGCCTGGTTCAATTACCTATACGGTGCCCTGACCGGCAATGATGCGGAGGCCGAGGCCAGTGCAGAGCACCTCCGCGGTTGGCCGTTGGATCTCCGGATCTGGTCCTACCAGAACTCTCACCGCACCGACTTGCGGACACCGTCGGGCTATGTCGCATTGAAAGGGGGGACTCGAACCTTCCCGCCTAGGGAGACCGAACCCTTGCGCTGGGACCATTGGCTTATGCAAGCCGATGGTGGCGCCGGCGGCCAAGACGTGGTGGAACCGAGCGCCTGGTTGCTGGCCTATTGGATGGGGCGCTATCACGGATTCATCGGAGCCCCCACGGTGTCGGATGCTGAACTGCTTCGGGTGGAACACACCGATTTTCGGGAACAGGGAGCCGAACCCTACGCGGGTCCGGCGAGGCCCGTCGGGTTCTGAAACCAAGGGTGGAGGTGAGCGCTACGATCTCTGGATTTGGATAGCCAGAATCTCCGCAGTGGAGGGGGTCAATCGGTGGCGTTCACCCACCGAAAAACCTTCCACCCAGGCCAGATTTCCGTCTCCAAGGTCGAGCACCCATCGTTGGTCGCGCTCGGCAGCGGCCACGTGTTGATTGATGAAGAGGTTCTGGAGGCGCGCCGCGTTCGACTGCCCCAGACGTTGGAACCGGTCGCCCGGCCGGCGGTGACGCAGTGTGGCTGTTTCCGGGACGGTCGTGGCATCGAGTTGTTCCCAGCCGTGGCCGAAGGGCAGGGGGCGCTTCAGGCGTTTCCACCGAAAGAGGCTCCCCTCTGGCAACACTCGCTGACCTCGCACTCCGCGAAAAGCCACCGCCACCGTTTCTGAGAGTCCCGCTCGGTTCAATAGGTTCGCTGGGGCTCGGGAGGCAACTGCAGGGTCGACCGAGTGCTTGTCCACCACCGAACCGCAGCGGGCCCTACGCAACCGCTCGACCGTTTCGAACTCGGCATTCCGTCCGTGCTCGATGAGTTCCATTCGCAGGATGGCCCGCTGCAACGCAACGTGCAGAGACGCCCAAGGCTCTGGATGTAATGAATCCCGCCAACGCTGAGCTTGCTCCCGCAGGTAATCCGACTCGTGCGCCGCGATGTCGGCAATCCGCGCCAAAACACGGGGCAGGGCGGGGCTGTGATGGGCCATCCAGTCCGGGATTAATTGATGGCGGATGCGGTTACGGGGAATGGATAAATCCCGGTTCGAGGCATCCTCGCGATGCCCAATTCCCTGGCTGCGGGCGAAGGCTTCTAGCGTACCCCGATCGAAGCCGAGGAAGGGCCGGAGCAGGGAAACTCGCTGGTCGGCCGGAGACGGCGAGCGTTCCTTCATGCCGGCCAGCCCCTCCGAACCAGCTCCGCGGAGCAACCGCAGGAGGATGAGTTCGGCCTGATCTTGCGCATGATGGGCCAAGACCACTTCCATCGAATCGGCCGACCCCACCGAGAGGGCCGACCGAGCGAGGAAGGCATGTCGCAACCGGCGTGCGGCCATTTCGAGGGACTCGCGTGAAGCCTCGGCGGCCGCGCGGACGGAAACTTCTTCCACGATACAGGGCAACCCCAAGGCCTCTGACTGCGCTCGAACCCAGTCTGCGTCCCCATCTGCATCGATCCCACGGAGGCCGTGGTGGCAATGAGCCACCGTTAGTTGCCAGGGAAACTTTCGGCGCAGGCGGGCCAAGCTGTGCAGAAGGACCATGGAATCCAAGCCCCCGGACACGGCCACCACCAGGTGCCGCGGCCCGGATCCGAACCGCTCCGCCCAGTGCCGGCGGAGTTGCTGCAGGAATCCATCCATTGGAAACACGATACCCGATGAGGCCTCCCGCCGCCGAGGCCCAAAACGTCACAGACTTGGGGCTTGGGTCCTCCGATGCGAGTTCGAGCAGGGTCTGAGAACCGGCCCCTGGCTTGACCTCCTTTCACATCTGCCGGCACAAAGCCCAGGTTTCGGTCACACACACGGTGAAGATCGAGGCGGTGCATTGAGAGGCAGTCCGGCGTTCCGCAGAAATTGGCTGTCTACAAAGGAGGCCCCACCCAAGGTCTCAGGGTTTTGGATACGGGATACTTGTGGGCATGATATCAACTGCTGGGCCACTGCGTTGGCGCATTGCTCCGGCGAGGGGTCCCGCGATACGCTGTCGGCCACATGAAGCTCACCCGCACTGGCGCCTGGGTCGCCTGGACGCTGACGGCCTTGGCCCAGGAAGGGGTTCCGAAGGTTGCCGCCGTCGATCCGTCGTCGATCCGCATCGAATCGCGGGACGGTCTGGGTGAGGTTGAATTGAGTCCGGATGCACGGACGGCCTCGGCCAAGAATGGGGTAGTGGTTCACTGGATGGGCAGCGCGGTCAGCGCACAATCGGTGACACTCAGCCAAGAAACCGGAGAGGCCACCGCCGAGGGAGATGTCGTCGTTGAATACGCGGGAGAAACCGGCGAACGCATCCGGTGGAAAGGCCATAAGGTTCGCTTTGATTTCCGTCAGAAACGCGTGGAAGCCGGGTCTTTCCGCTTTGGGGCGGGTCCGCTCTTCCTTCGGGGTGATCGACTGTCGGTGACCCAAGGCGGCACCAATCAAGTTGTGCTCGGTGGCGAAGTGACCACGGACGACGCAGCAGAACCTGGCTACAAGATCCGGGCCAAGACCCTGAGCATCGACAGCAACCGAACCATTTCGGCTGAAGATGCGTTGCTCTACGTCGGCAAGGTGCCGGTGATGTATTTCCCGTGGTATACCCGCAAGGCCGACCGGCATCCCAACTTTTTCAGCATCACACCCGGTTACCGTAGTTTGTATGGACCCTATGTGCTGGGCAGCTACCACTGGCTCTCACGCACGAATTTAGAGACGGTCGTAGACTTGGATTATCGCCAACGCCGGGGCATCGGTGGAGGGCCACGTCTGTCCTATGATTTGGGCGACTTGGGCAAGGGCAGGGGAGGGTTTTACTTCATCCAGGATCAGGCTCCCGAGCTCAGTTCGTTCAACGTGCCCATCGATCCTGACCGGTACCGGTTCGATTTGCGGCACTCGCTCACCAATGATTCGGGTTTCGAGTTCAAGGGTGTCGTGCGCGCCCAGAGTGACCCGATGGTACTTCGCGATTTCTTTGAGCGAGAATTCCGCACCGATCCCCAGCCCAAGACCTTCGTCGAGTTATCCCAACTCAATTCAAATTGGAGTCTCGATTTCCTGGCACACGCTCAGGTCAACGAATTCTTCCGGACCGTCGAGCGACTGCCGGATGTCCGTCTGCGCGGTTTGCGGCAGCAAATCGGAGTGACGCCGATTTATTACGAGAGCGACAGTTCACTAGCCTATTTGCGGTACCGCGACGCACTGGCAGGCGGCACCAACTACGCGGCTTTTCGCGGCGATACCTACCATCAGTTGGTGTCACCTCATATGGTCGGTGGATGGCTCAATGTCTCACCTCGATTGGGCGCCCGGGCCACCTACTACGGCGACCCAGAGGGTCTGAACACGATCAATAGTGACAAGGAGCGTTGGGTGGCTAACACCGGCGTGGATGTCGGGTTCAAGGCCTCGAGAGTCTGGCCTACGTTCTCCAGTTCGGCCCTCGATATGAATGGGGCCCGCCACATCGCTGAACCCCAGTTCAGCTATGTCTTCGTGCCAGAACCCAATCGGACCCCGACCGAATTACCTCAGTTCGACCGCGAACTCATCAGCCCGAAGTTGTTGCCCATCCATTTTCCCGACTACACGCAAATTGATTCGGTAGACAGCCAGAACACGGTGCGACTGGGTCTTCGAAACAAGGTGCAAACCAAGCGGGAAGAGCAGGTGGAGAACGTCCTGAATTGGTCCCTCTTGAGCGACTGGCGCATCCAACAACGCACCGATCAAACCCAATTCTCGGATCTCTATTCCGAGGTCGATTTCACGCCGCGCTCTTGGCTGACGCTGACCTCCGAAACCCGGTTTAATACGGCGTCCCGCGAGTTCCGGGAATCGAGTCATCGGGCTACGTGGTCGCCCACCGAGTGGTTCGACTGGAGTATTGGACACCGATTCTTGCGCGACGACTGGACCTTGTATGGGGCGGGCAACAACGTGATTTTCAGTAGATTTCACGCCAAACTGAACGAGAACTGGGCGGTCCGAGGTGTGCACCAGTTTGAGGCTCGCGACGGATCACTTGAGGAGCAGCAGTACCAAGTCTATCGAGATCTGCGAAGTTGGACCGTTGGACTGGGCTTCCGACTGCGTGAGAACCGAATCGGGCCTCAAGACTTCACGGTGGCGCTGACCATCTCGCTCAAGGCTTTCCCGCGATTCCAGTTAGGCGAAGACCGCTCCAATCCTTCGATGCTGCTGGGTCTGTGAGCACTTAGGCGAAGACCGGTCCAATCTCATCGGTGCGAGTAGGCTCATCAGGCTAAATCCCGGATGACCGCGATCAACTCAGCCTCACCAAGACACCTCCGAGGTGGGGCGATTTCTCCGAAAGCGCCACGTCCGCAGACACGGACCGCCCGAGGAGCTGTCTGTGCCTAGGAGGCTTGTCGGGCTAAATCCAACGTGTTTGATCGGTCGTAGAGCATTTGCAGGGAACAAAACCCTCAACACTCAAGGAAGCAGACTCGACCACTCAAGTGAATATAACACACATTGTGCATCTAGCCGGTAGTCCCGAAAATGACTTCTTTAAGAGTGAAATCGTCCTCCGTGGTTTCGATCAATCCACTCGGTCAGCACCGCCCAAAGAACCGTTGCGTCACGGAATCTTCTGCAGTTCGGCCTGCGTCCACGAATCCTCGCGCTTCGATTCGAGCGCCCGGACGGTTTTAACGGCCTCGGCTAAGACCGGCGCTGCAGCGTGGCCCCATTCGCGACGGATGTACGTCAAGGAGTCGGCGATCTGGGCGTCGTCTAGGGCTTCAGCCAAGGCCGGCATGTTCAGCTCGTAGCGGACACCTTTGACCGTGATGGCATCCCGCATGCCATGCAGAACCACCCGGATCAGGCGCTGTTCTGAACCCAGAACCCACTCAGAGTCTACCAACGGCGGAGCCAAGCCTTCCTGACCATTCCCATGGGGTTGGTGGCACGCGCCGCAAATAGTGGGATAAATCTCACGGCCTCGGTCGAAGCTGGCTTTGGCGATCGGCGGCAAGGCTTGCACGTTGGCGGCGGCCAAGGTGTCAGCACTGGCTGATTTACCCGGCCAAAAGTAGAGCGACGCAATCTTTTGGACTCGCCCAACAATCACCGCATTGGTGGAACGACGCAGTGTCGCCAATCCATCGGGTTCAGCGGTCAACTCTGTTTGCTTAATTCGCGGAGCCGGAGCCCCCTTGCTAGCCACCGGAACGAGGCCAACAAATCCGTCGAGCAAGGCCGGCAACGGCCACTCGTTTTCCTTGAGTTTGGCCGCCAAGTTCAACGCCGCTGCAATTTCAGTGGGACGTCCCGAGACCCCGACGCATCGCGCCAACTTAGACACCAACGGAGCGTGATCTTGCTTGTCTGGCCCGCACTGGGCGTCACTGAGCAATTGGGTCAGGAACGCCAACTCGCGCCCCTTGAGCCCGCTAATCGCCGCATCCTGACGCAACGGCGTCGACGGACCGGTCATTAGCAAAAATCGCATGGCCGCGTCGGCTGCCGGTGTGCCGATCGTTCCCAGAGAACAGAGCAGGGCGATCTGGGCGTCGCCACGGACCGTTGGAGCGCGTTGGACCAGGCGTTCGACAGCGGTATCCCGCACCGGGCCTGGGGGCAGCCTGTCGGTGATTCGGAACGCAGCAGAACGCACCTTAGAATCCGGATCGTCGAGGGCCGAAAGAAGGGTTTCCAGGCTCAACCTCCCCTGCCCTTCGAGTGTCCAGAGCGCCTGGAGACGCACCACCGCAGGCCTTGAGTCCCGTTGAGACACCAGTTGTTGCAAGGCCTCGGCCGACTCGGACGTGGGGTTCTCCACCAGCAAGCGCTGGGCGGTATCCCTCCAGAACCCATTGGCACTGGATAGGCGGACCATCAGGTCTCGATTGGATGGTTTTTGTGGCAGTCGCGCCGTGCGATCGGGCGAGGTTCCCGAATGGACAATGCGGTAGATGCGCCCCAAGTCGGTCGGAGCCTGCAGCCCTCGCGACTCGATTTGCTTGCGCAAATAGCTGGTCAGGTAAATCCGGTGTTGGATGAGTCCACGCGCCATATCCACCACATAGAGAGCCCCGTCGGGACCATTCTGGAGATTCACCGGACGGAAGCGCTCGTCAGTGGACGTTAAAAACTCGTCGGCGTCGTAGGCGTTGGTCGCCGTGATCACGCCATCCTGTTCCGTCAGCTTGTTGCGGCGTATGAGGTTGGCGCTCGGTTCGCACAAGAACACGTCGCCCCGGAAATCTTCGGGAAACTGATTGCCGCGATACACCAGCGGTCCGCAGGCCGCCGTGAAGCTGGCAAGCTTTCCCTCGGCCGTGAGCGTGTTGGGCTGGTAGCCCCGGTTCACGCCCGGATTCACCCGCGCCGACCAAACCTGTTGGGACTTGGCCAACTGGGCGTTCACTCCGACTGGAGATTTTAGATTCGGATTCCGGGTCAGATAATGGGTCGGCAACAGGTCGCCGCGAATTTGATCGGAGTTGGAGTTGTAGAACAACCGGCCCGAGTCGTCGTGGCTAATGCCCCACTGGCCGCGCGTGACTGTCTCCTCACGGATCCAAGTCGGCGGCGAGCCGGAGGTGTTGCGAAAGCGAACCGTGTGATCGGCCGAGTAAATCCAATTGTCGAGGTTGCGCAGCAGCCCGTTGCTGGCGTGCTCTGGATTGGATTTCAGCCCCAGCGCCGGGTCGTTCTGGGTGGCGTAGTCGCTGGCCACGAGAATCTTCTCATCGGCTTTGCCGTCGCCGTTGGTGTCCTTCATCCACCATAATTTGGGTGGCTCGGCCACGAGAGCTCCACCGTGGGTCAGGTGGATGGCACGCGGCATCACGAGATGGTCGGCGAAAACTGTGCGGGTATCCATGCGGCCATCGCCATCGGTGTCAGTGAGGATAACGATGGAACCCGTGGGATTAGATTCACCCCGCGCCTCTTGGTCGGGCATGTAGCCAATCATTTCCACCACCCAAAGCCGCCCCTGGGGATCAAACTCCACCGCCACGGGAGAATGGACGAGCGGTTCAGCGGCCACGACCTCCGCCGAGAATCCGGGCGGCAGACGGAAGGTGCGGATTTGGTCGGCGGGTGAGAGCACCGGAGCCGGGGGGATTCGGTCCGCGGCAACTACTTCGCGTTGGGCCTCTCCGGGTTTGTCACCGTTCTGGGCGACCGCAGTGAGGATTCCTAGGCAAAGCCCAGACAAAACATGGCGCATCATGGTAGGCAGTACCCCAAAGGTTACTCTCGGAACGGCTGATGCCAAGTGGCAACCTCTTCAGTATCACTGCGGGTTCTGTTCGGTGAGCTTGCATTCGGGGCGGCGGCGGTGGCTATCTCGGTCCATGGACACGTGGTGTGATGTGGCCGAGGCCGGAACCTTGGCCCCGGGAAATTGCAGAACCATCGAAGCCCGGGGCGTCCGAATCGCCCTCGTGTGCTTGGACGATGGATTCCATGCGGTCGAAGACGCCTGCCCGCATCGTGGCGGATCCATGGGTTCTGGGTACTTGGATGGGTGCACCTTGCACTGCCC
>SXXZ01000100.1 GCA_005789375.1 Verrucomicrobiales bacterium
CCTTGGGGCGGGTCGTGGGTCCACAACGCATCGGGCGGGGTCTTTTGCAGGATCGCGAGGGCCAACTCGGGGCTCAGGTCGCCGCACAGGCGGCGCTTTTCTAGGACCAGTTCTAGACCCTTCACCGGCAGCGCGCCGGAACGAAACTCTGTCAGGCCGGGACTGCTGGCGAAGAGAGTCCCCGTCCGGGATCCATGGCGGTCCAACACCTCCAACATCTCCAGCACCTCCAGCACCTCCAGCACTGTCAGTGACGGTGTGAAAACCGATGAAACCTGCCGGGTTGAAAATCACTAAGCCCAGAAACTCAACGGATCATCGATCCGGCCTCAGTTTGTCAGTTGCCCGAGGGAATTCTTATCAAGTCTGGTGGGCCCCGGACGCGTTCGGCCTCATCAGGAAGAAGGAAGAAACGCTGGCGCTCAATCCAGAGGAAAACGCACCCCAAGAACACGGCAAAACCGTGGTTTTCAAACCGGCAGATTTACGTGGGTTTCGGAACGATGCTGACACAGCACCTTCAGCACCTTCAGCACCTTCACCATCGCCTGCATCGCCAGCATCTCCGGCTCGTCGCGGTCCCGATTCGGGTTCACTGTTCGGCGCACGGCACGCGGGTTCTCCGCCAAGACCAGGACTCAGGCGGCCTACCCTACTCCGCCTCGGACCTCCGCTCCCGCAATCCGAGTTCCAACCCGGACAGCAACCCGGACAGCAATCTGGACCGCAACTCGTGCCAGCGCCTTCCTCGAAATCCGCGCCTTGCGCGGCGGGGCGGGGTCTGGCATTTTTTGACATTCGAAGTGCCATGCGTTTCAACCTCTCCATTCAGGCAATCGGATTGATCGAGACGATCGGAATCCGGAAGATTCCGGGACGATCCGAGAGCCGGTTCTGTTGAACGCTTGGGAAGAAGCCCCGTTCCGCATGCCGGAACGGGGTTTTTTGATATTCCCCTCACGCCGTACTCCACGACACCACGACAGAGATCTCATTCATGAAGCCAAAGCAGATCGAAATCTACGACACCACGCTCCGGGATGGTTCCCAGGGCGAGGGCATCAATTTCTCGCTCTCCGACAAGCTGCGGATCGCGGAGCGGCTCGATCAGTTCGGGGTTCATTACATCGAGGGCGGCTGGCCGGGCTCCAATCCGAAGGACCTGGAGTTCTTCAAGCAGGCCGCGCGACGTAAGTGGAAAAACGCTCGCATCGCCAGCTTCGGCTTCACTCGCCGCAAGGGCGTGGCGGTCGAGAACGATGAGCAAATCCGCATGCTTCTCGATGCCGAGACGCCGGTGATCACTATCGTGGGCAAAACCTGGCTCTTGCACGTGACGGAAGTTCTCCGCGCCAAACCCGATGAGAATATCGGGATGATCGGCGACACGATCCGCTTCCTGAAAGACCACGGAAAAACCGTGGTGTATGACGCTGAACACAGCTTCGACGGCTTCAAGGATCAGCCCGAGTACGCGCTGGCCACTTGGCAGGCGGCCGAGCAAGCCGGTGCCGATATCATCTGCCTGTGCGACACCAACGGCGGATGCCTGCCGTCAGAAATCGCGCGCATCACCGCCTTCGCCAAGGGCAAGCTCAACACTCCCTTAGGCATCCACACCCACAACGACTGCGGGCTGGGCGTGGCCAACGGCATCGCTGCCCTTGAGGCCGGTGCCACCCAAATTCAGGGTGTCATTAATGGCTACGGTGAACGCACCGGTAATTGCAACCTCACCAGCGTGATCCCGATTGTGCAGTTCAAGATGGGATTCCGGGGCGTGCCGGCCAAGTCGCTGCCCAAGCTCAAGGAACTGTCCGAATTTGTGGACGGCGTGGCCAACATGCGCCATGACCCGCGTCAACCGTGGATCGGTCAGACGGCCTTCGCTCACAAGGGCGGCATCCACGTGCACGCCATCGAGCGCGTGGCCCGCAGCTACGAGCACATCACCCCGGAGTCGGTGGGTAATCACCGCCGCGTGCTCGTCAGTGACATGTCTGGCCGGACCAACATTTTGGTGAAGGCCGCCGAGCTGGGCTTCAAGCTGACCGCGAGCCAACCGGAGACTCAGGCCATCACCTCCAAGATCAAGGACCGGGAAAACGCCGGGTACGAATACGAGGCGGCCGAGGCGTCCTTGGCGCTGCTCATCCGCGGGGTGCTCGACAACAACCCCGAGCTGCTCTTCACCGTCGATGGTTACCATGTCTCGATGCGGGCCAACGGTCCGCAGTCGGTGTGTGAAGCCACCGTCAAGGTGCGGGTGGGCAATCAAGTCCATCACACGGTGGCCGAGGGTGACGGCCCGGTGAATGCCCTTGATGGGGCTTTGCGCTCGGCGCTGGCCAAGTCGTTCCCCAAAATCCGGGCGCTGACCCTGACCGATTACAAGGTCCGGATCCTCGACGGCGTCGCCGGAACCGGAGCCAAAACGCGCGTGCTCATCCAGAGCACCGATGGCAAACGCGAGTGGGGCACTGTGGGCGTGAGCGAGAATATTATCACCGCCTCGCTGGAGGCGCTGGTGGATTCCATGGAGTACGCGCTCCTCAAGAAATAGTGATTTAGGCCAGAGCCTGTGTTTGCCAAAACACGGCTGGCGGCATAGCAATGGGGCACGCACTCCTGCAGCGGAGTGCTGACGTCGGCGTTGGGCGCGTGGTGGAATTGGCAGACACGATGGACTTAGGATCCATTGGCGAAAGCTGTGCAGGTTCAAGTCCTGTCGCGCCCACCACGATCGACGTCACGGCTCACGCCGAACACGCCTCACCCGCCAAAAATCGTTCCCCTTCCAGCACCAGCACCACGGATGAATGCCCACGGGAACACGAAACGACTCCCCTCACCCGTTTCCCTCGGCAAGGCTTCGATGGTCACATTGAGCCTGTTTCTGGGCGGATGCAGCCCCTCGGGAGAACGGGCGTTGATCGAGGGAGACCGTCTGCTCCAGATCGGCAAGTCAACCGAGGCCATACCATTGCTGGAGCGGGCCGCCTTGGATCTTCCGCAAAACGCCCCGGCTCTCAATCATCTGGGGCTTGCCTACCACGCCAGCGGCAAGACCAACGAGGCCCGGCGAGCCTATTTGCGAGCGCTAGAGGTCGACCGTAACCGGATCGAGGCCACCTACAATTTGGCCATTACCCACCTCGAACGCGGTGAACTGCTGGAAGCGGAGAAGGGCTTGAGGGCCTACTTGGTGGCCCACCCCACAGATGCCGCCGTCTGGGAAGTTCTCGCCCAACTGCAGTTTCAGTCGGGTCGTTGGGACGATGCTGATCGTTCCTTCGCCACCATCCAACCAACTGGGGCCATTAGTGCCGACGGTTGGAATAGCCGGGGCTTGCTGAGTCTGCGAAAACGGCGATTCAAGGATGCCGTCAATTGTTTCCAATACGCTCTCAGCCTCAACCCGGCGGCCACCACGCCTCTCTACAACCTGGGTGTTTCCTATCAGCTTCAAGGGGATCGACGGTCCGCGGCGGCCCAATATCGCCGCTGGCTTGCGGTCAACCCGAGCGCCCCTCAAAGCGCCGCCGTGCAGGAGTTGGTCCGCCAGTGGGAAACCCCGGCGACTCCGCCCACCGCCCTGGTCAGCACCAATGCGCCGACGCCGTTAGTTCCGCAGAGACCCGGCCGACCGACCGCCCCGGTGGCACCCACCCAGCGGACCAATGCTGTGGCCGTGACCGAAGCCCCGCGACCCCTGGCGACGACGACACCTCCGCCGACCGCTCCAACGAGCCCAACCCGCACGGCTGAGCCCCCAGCCGTCAAGCCGGTCGTCCCTCCGCAAATCGTCCCTCCGCCTCCGCCCCCGCTTCAGGTCGTCAACGTGCAGGAAGATCCGCCTCTGCGCCCGGCCCAAGACGAGCCCGTGGCCAAACCTGCCGCCAAACCGGTGGTCGCCGCTCCCACAGGGGTCGCAGCGCCTGCGCCTCAGAAGCCCACCGAGCCTGCAGTGTCCGCGGCTCCGTCTCCGAGCGCCGCCGAAGGTAAGACTACCCCCACTGCGCTGGAGACCGACGACGCCAATAACCCCGCCAAGCGCTCGCTGTGGCAACGCGTGACCCCAGGCAAATGGGCCAACCCCGTGCAGTGGTTTCGCAAGTCTTCGGAAACCAACACCGCCGCGGCCTCCGATGCCCGGCCGCCGGGAAACCCGGCCGAGGTCGCCGCCAAAGCGGTGTCCAAACCCAGCTCTTCGCCGCAGAAAAAACCCACGCCTCTGTCACCGCCCGCCGCCGTGGGTCCAGCGACCGCGCCGATCACCGCCGCACCGCCTCAAGCGACAGCCTCAGCGGCTCCGTCCAAGCCGGCACCCCGCACCGAAATCACTCAGGTCCGGCGCCCCGCCCCGCCCCGCTACGTCCGACGTGCGATAGGTCTGCTGCCTGCGGGCAATCGCACCGCGGCCGAACCGCACTTCCAGCAAGGCATTGGCGCCCATCAACGCCGAGACCTCATTAACGCGGCCGCCCAGTATCGTCGAGCCACCGAGGTCGATCCGTCCTTCCACGAGGCCTATCACAACCTCGCCCTAGTCGCCCTAGATCAGGGAGATGTGAATCTCGCTCTCGTCGCCTGTGAGCAGGCCCTGCTCCTCCGCCCCGCCGACTCCGAGTCGCGTCGCAATTTCGCCGTGGCGCTCAAGCAGGCCGGCTATCCCCAAGACGCCGCCGAGCAAATCGAACTGTTCCTCGCCGCCAAGCCCACCGAGACGGCGCTCCATCTGGCCGTCGCGGGCTTGTACGCCGGAGAACTGGAAGACCCGGCCAAGGCACGCAACCACTACGAATCGGTGCTGGCCCTCGAACCTAGCCACCCCCAGGCGGCAGCCATCCGTGGATGGTTGGCCTCTCATCCGAAATAGGCCTTCACAACCGGGACCCCTGACCCACGACTCCCAGTGACTCCCGATTCTGTCCCGCCACCGCTACCCGTGCCTCCGGCCTTCCCGGCCTCCGAACGTCAGGCGCAAGGCAAGTTTCACTGCCCGGCCTGCGGCGGAGAAACCACCTGGGATCCGTCGACCAAAACCCTCGTCTGCGCCTACTGCGCCACCCCTGCCAGCGAACACCCCGAGGCGCTGGTTCAGAAGGAGACAATCCGCGAGCACGATCTGGCCGAGGCACTCGAACAACTGCCCGACTCCGCGCGCGGTTGGAATCCCAAGGCCAGTTCCGTCCGCTGCCAAAGCTGCAACGCCATTTCGGTCTTCGAGGCCGAACAGGCAGGCAAGCGGTGTGATTTCTGCGGATCTTCGGCATTGGTGCCCTACCAAGAACTCCAGCAATCCATTCGGCCTGAAAGCCTGCTGCCCTTGCGTATCGCCGAGAGCCAGATCCGCGAGAGCATCCGCAAGTGGTACTCGGAACGTTGGTTTGCCCCGTCGAATCTCGGTCAACAGGCCCTCACCGATACGGTCCATGGCGTGTACCTGCCCTACTGGACCTTCGATGCGCACGCGGCGGCCCATTGGACCGCCCTCAGCGGCTATTACTATTACACAACTGAGTCCTACACCGACTCCAACGGACGCTCTCAGACCCGACAAGTCCGCCACACGCGGTGGGTCCCGAGCTCCGGCTCCTTAGCGCACTTTTTCGACGATGAACTGGTGCCGGGATCAAAGGGCGTGAAGTCAGACCTCCTGCGCAAAATTGAACCGTTTCCCACCGCTGAACTGGTGCCCTATCACGATGGGTTCGTCGCCGGCTGGACCGTAGAGCGCTATCAAATCGACCTCGTGGGGGCCGCGACCGCCGCACGCCAAGACATGGCCGATCAAGTTCGCTCGCTCTGCGCCCGCGAGGTTCCCGGAGACACGCACATGAATTTGCAGGTCTCCATTCAGTGGAGCGCTCAGACCTTCAAGCACATCCTCGTGCCCGTCTGGCTGCTGACCTACGACTACGGACGCAAGAGCTACCAGGTGGTGATCAACGGCTACACCGGAAACATCGCCGGAGAACGACCCTACAGCGTCCTCAAGATCTTCTTTGCGGTGCTGGCCGTGGTGGCCTTCATGGCGGCGGTGGCATGGTACGCGGAAAACCAGAAATACCGCTGACGGTTCCGACCAATCCGCTTCAGACAGGCTCTCAGCCGGAACGATGCAGTTGGGAGAAAAGTGACGGCGTGGCCGATTCTTTCGCAGGACGAGGCATAGCGAGGCGCGGGCCAAGCTGAGACTCGTGCTTGAGGCCCATGGTTGAGACCCGAATCGAGCGAACAACGAAGCTCTTGCGGAAGAAGACGCAGCCAGCACCACCGATCCAACTCCAATCGTTCCGGCTCAGCGCCGCGGCATCACGCCAGCAAGCAGAGCGCCCGCCAAGGTGAACGCGGTCCATGCCGAGGCGGGGATGTAGAGTCCGAACTCAGCCAATCCATGGGTGAACCACCCGAGCAGGCCAATGAAAACCGCCAACTCTAGGCGCTGACGGTCTGCCTCCGGCCACACCGGCCACCCGGCACCCGAAATTTGC
>SXXZ01000101.1 GCA_005789375.1 Verrucomicrobiales bacterium
CCCACCTCCCGGTAGGGATCGAGTCCTCTCGGTCCATTTCTTGCCCAACCCATCTGCACGGGGAATGGACAGTGAGACACCGTCCCTACCGACTGCCGCTACCCGCCTTCGCGGCCCCCGGGGCCGCTGCCACCTCCCGGTAGGGATCGAGTCCTCTCGGTCCGTTTCTTGCCTAACCCAGATGCGGGGGAATGGACGGTGAGACACCATCCCTACCGACTGTCGCTACCCGCCTTCGCGGCCCCCGGGGCCGCCCACCTCCCGGTAGGGATCGAGTCCTCTCGGTCCGCACGTGCTCTCGGCGCTTTCGCAGAAATCACCCTACCATCCTCAGTTAGGGCTCCGATTTCAGCTCAACTGATCGAGGCGGCCGGTGCTGTCGCCGAGGCGCTCCGCCGGTGCGCCCATCCGGTCGAGCATCGACAGGAATAGGTTAGCCATCGGGGTGTTCTTGGCATACCGGACATGACGTCCTGGTTTGATGGTGCCACCACCCCGCCCCGCGAGCAGGACCGGCAGGTCGTGGTGGGCGTGGGACATGCCGTCTTCAATGGCGCTGCCGTACACGATCATCGAATTGTCCAGCAGGCTGCTGCCATCCGACTCCCGGGTCTCTTGAAGCTGTTGCAACCACGCCGAAAATAACTGCATGTGGAAGACGTTGATCTTGGCGATCTTCTCCTTCTTGTCCTCCTTGCTCTCGTGATGGGAGAGATCGTGGTGCCCCTCCTTGACCCCAATGCCGGGATACGGACGGTTGCTCCCGTCATGGGCCATTACGAAGGATCCGATCCGTGTGCTGTCGGTGCGAAACGCCAAGGTCATGATGTCGAACATCAACTTCACGTGATCTTCGTACTTGGCCGGAACTCCTTGCGGGCGGGTGTGGTCAGGCAACTCGACGCCCACCTTGTCGGCCATGGAGATGCGGCGCTCCACATCGCGCACTGCGCTCATGTACTCGTCGAGCTTGTGCTGATCGTTGCGACCCAGTTGGCCGTGCAGACGCTGGGCGTCCTCTAACACAAAATCGAGAACACTGGAACGCCGCGCCTGCCGCCGAGCGCGCACCTCGGCCGATTCACCTGAGTCTCCTTGAGTGAACAACCGGTCGAAGGCCAGCTTCGGATCCACTTCCGGCGGCATAGGCGTGGAGCCCGAGCGCCAGGATACATTGAAGGAGTAGGCACAGCTGTAACCCGAATCACACTGGCCGGAGAGTTGCCCTCGGTCGGTGCCCAGTTCGAGGCTGGGGAACCGGGTGTGGTTGCCCACCTTCTGGGCGGCCAATTGGTCCACAGACACGCCCACCCGAATGTCCGCGCCCTGCGTCTTGCGCGCCTGGCAGGCCGTCAAAAATGTCGCCGAGGCTCGGGCATGATCGCCGGCGCCATCGCCATTGGGGCGGGCCTTGTCGTGCGCTAAACCACTCAGCACGGTGAGTTGGTCACGCACCGGAGCCAGTGGCTGCAAAATACGAGGCAACTCAAAGGACGAACCCGTTTTCTCGGGGGTCCAGTGCTTCATGAGGGCCCCGTTCGGGATGTACACGAAGGCCATCCTCAACGGGGGCTTGCCCGCCGAAGCCGCAGCACCCGCTGCAGCCCCCAATGCGCGAACAGCCGGAGCCGATGCCAGAAACGGTAACGCGACCGCAGTACCCAATCCTCGGAGAAAGGTTCGTCTCGGCTGATGTTGAAAAAGGCTCATAGCAATGGGGCTTTGGACGGCTGAACTTGAGGTTGAATTTAACCCTGTTTAAATCGAACTCAAGGTTTCCAAGCAGACAAAGTCAGGGTTTTCGGGTTTTCCTGAATTATTGCGGCCCAGACTTTGGCGTCCGCTGCAGAATTGGTTAGACTTCACTCCATGCCGAGCCGCCTGTTGCAACGAACCTGCCTGTGGGTGGGTTTGGCATTCCTCGGCCAAACTGAACCAGCCACGCCCCCGGCGAGCCCTTTCCCGACTCCCTCGTCCAACACCGCTGCCATTGCCTCGGCTACCCCTGCGATTCGGAAGGGGCTTCGGTGGAACGCTGCAACCGATCGCTACGCGGCATCGATCCCTGGATGGCCCATCCAACGGGTTTTGGCACGTTTGAGCGGCCAAACCGGCTGGCGGGTTTGGATCGAAGATGGGATCGAAACCCAAATTCGGGCTCAGTTCCGAAACTTGCCCGCCCGAGAGGCGTTGCCGCGGATCCTCGGTGGATTGAATTATTCACTCACCACCTCCACCAACGGTCGCCGGGAACTCAAGGTGTTCGCCACGCAGGCTCGGTCCAGCACCCTTGAAATCGTGGCCGATGAGGGCGATGGGATGATCGCTAACGAATTGATCGTCCGTTCCAAATCCGGTTCCCCCATCGATCTAAAACTCTTGGCGGGTCTGAATGGAGCCAGCCTGGTCGGAACCAACGGAGTCGCCGGAGCCTATCAGGTCCGCTTCGATTCGGAGAAACTGGCCGAGGAAGCCAAGCAGAAGCTGGCCAATGAGTCCGAAGACCTCGCGGTCGAAAACAACCAACGACTCGAAGCCCCAGATGCGCCTGTCGCGGTCTCCGGAATGACCGCCCCGCCCTTGCGATTGACGGCCACGGTGCGACCCGATGGGAATCGACGGGTGATTGCACTCATCGACTCGGCACCGCAACCGCTGGCTCCGGCTTTCCAGTCCTTCTTGCTGCCCACCGTCGATCTCGTGCCGGGAGCCCCGGCCTCGGGTGGCCCTTCGCACGGCACGTCCATGGCCGAGGCGATGGTTCGCGGCCTGAGCGCTGGATCGCCCGAAACCAGCACCAGCACCCGCATCCAGCCGTACAATGTTTACGGTGCCAATGAGTCGGCCTCGACGTGGGACGTGGCCCGCGGAATCACACAAGCGGCCCAAGACGGTTCCACCATCATCAACCTGTCGCTCGGCAGCACCCAAGACAGCCCCTACCTCCGGGACGTCATCCAGCAGGTCACCGGTCAAGGAGCGTTGGTCATCGCCGCGGCAGGCAACAATGGCACCGCCGATCCCTTCTACCCGGCGGCCTATGATGCCACGCTGGCGGTGACCGCCACAGGACGCTCCGGGCAACTAACGCCCTACGCCAATCGGGGAGGCTTTGTCGACCTGGGTGTACCGGGTTCGACGGTGGTTCAGATGGATGGGCAGTCGTGGGTGGTTCAGGGCACGTCGGTCTCGGCCGCCTACGCCTCAGGCATGGCTGGAGCCTTGGCTCAAAACCCACAGACATCGCTGGCTCCGGTCCGCTCCAAGCTCATCGAAACCTTCCCGATCCAGCAGGCCAAGGGCCCCTGAAACGGAGTCCTTGCCCCTCCGGGTGCGGTCACTGACGGTTGGTTTTGGCCCTCCAGAGGCCGCCCGAGGACCTCCTGGATAGGGGCTGATCTTCGAGCGGTCCATGTCTACAGTGGACCGATCTCTGCGGCGATCCATGTCTGCAGACGTGGCGCTTTCGGAGAAATCGCCCTACCTCGGAGGTGCTTGGGTAAGGTGGGTTTTCTGGCCACCCGGAGGTCGCCCGAGGATCTTCTAACACCCCCCCGGATGTGGCCCGAGGACTTCCTAGGTAGGGACCGCTCTCTGCGGCGATCCATGTCTGCAGACGTGGCGCTTTCGGAGAACTCGCCCTACCTCGGAGGTGCTTGGGTAAGGTGGGGTCTCAGCAACAATCCGGAATCTATGGAAAGTTGCCGGTTTGAAATCAGCGGTTTTCAAACCGGCAGGTTTCATCGGTTTTCACACAGTCACTGACAATCCCCCTCTGATCACATACGTGGGGGGTATAAACCTTGCCCTCGGGGTCTAAAGCCCCGTTTGGCCAGCCACGCGGTTTGTTACCTCATCCCTGCCCGTCACAACCCGCAGTTAGGGCAGCGGACGCACTCGATAAACCCGCCCTGAATCGACGATCGGATCGAAGATCACGGTCCCTCCGGCCTGACTCATCATTTCAGCCTGAGTTGCGAAAGGACCCGGCAAGGCAGCCGCCGACTCAATCGCATAGCGACGCCCGGTGAGCCCGTTGAAGGAAAGCCTCAGCGAATCCGAAACTTGAGTAGGACTGTCCCACACCAGCGGACCCGCCACAGACACCGTCACGCCGTCGCTGTCCACGAATCCACCCGGGTTGGTGACCCGCACCCGATACACCCCCGCCACGGCCGCGGTGGCGTTGGTCAGGCTCAGTCCCGAGGACGGAAGACCGACCGCCACGCCATCCCGCGTCCAGGCATAGGTTAAATTGGTGCCTGTCGCTGAGACACTCAGAGAAAACGTCTCCCCCTCATGCAGTGCTCGACCCACGGGCTGGGCCGTGATCACCGGCTTAGCAACCGCGGCCTGCACGGTGAGGGTCGCCCAGTCGCTGTAGACCGTCGCCAAATCGTTGATCAGCCTCAGGCGATACCGGCCGGAATCCGCTGCTTGGGCGCTGGGCAAGGTCAGGGTCGCGTTGGTGGCATTCTTGACTTCCAGATCCTCCTTGAACCACCGCAGCGCCAAGGGTCGATCCCCCGAATAGGCAACCGTCAGACTCGCCGGTTGGCCCGGGGCCACGGTGAGGCTGACCGGCTGGGACGTGACCACGGGCGGATTGGCACCGACCACTGTGAGCGCCACGTTGAGATCAGACCAATTCCCGCCCAAGCTGGTGGTCTGCCAACCGCGGATCCTCAAGGTGAATGGCCCACTGGCGGTGGGGGTTCCCGAGAGCGTTCCACGTGTGGAGAGCGTTGTGCCCGGCGGCAACCCAGAGAGGGCGGAATAAGATCTGGCCGTGCCGTGGGAAGGACTGGTGATCGAAAATGTCACCGACGTGCGAATGCCGTTGGTGGCCTGAACGGCCGCAGGCACCACACCGGTGGCTCCCGACAGCCCATGCATGCTGCCCGCAACGGCCGCAGTACCGAAGACCCATCGAAGGATAAAGAGCGTGGGAGCGGCGACCACCCCGGGGGCAGACTGAGCCACCCGCACCAGCGGTGCCAATTGGAGGAAAGCAGCCAGGATATGGGAATGAATCAGAATGCGTTTCATGGAGAGAAATCGAAGTTTCGAAACGTTGTTTTGCCGGACGGTTGTGACGGAGCCTTCAGTTGCAGCCGCAGCCTCCACCTCCCACCCCGCGCCCGCCGGCGGCCGCCTCGCGGCTGAACCACATGTGCTCAGCCAACAACAGCCCCGCTGGATCCCGATCGCCGCGCATGGTGGCATCAGACAGTGTCCGACGTTGCCACGGCTCGACCGTGGTGCAACCCGTGCTCAAGGCGATAATGACCCCAACGGCCGCCAACACCACCCCACCCGGACGGGAGGAACAGGCCGGCTGAAGGGGGAGTAGATTTTTCAGGCTCATATCTATTTTATCGATAAAGTTTAGGCTTTAACCGTTTTTAGCAGGCGCTCGATGATTTCAACGTACTTCTTGCGGGTAGCTTCCCCTTCGTACTTGGGATGCACCGAATCGAGACGCCCCTCCGGTCCGAAAAAATAGGAGGTCGGCATTCCGGGAGGGCGAACCTTGGAGGCCAGCTTTTCCTGGGCATCGCGCACGGTGGCAAAACTCACCGGGTTCTTCTTAAGGAAGCGATCCATGTCCGGTTGCCGCTCGTCCATGGAAACGCCGATGAGCACATATCCCTTCGATCCATAGGTCTGGTGGAGGTTTTCCAACACGGGAAAGGACTTACGACATGGCACACACCATGAGGCCCAGAAATCGAGGTGAACCACCTTGCCGGAAAGATCTGGCACGGTGCCTTCGAGCTGCAGGCTCTTGAGGTCCGGAAGGGTGTCACCGGGCTGAAGCCCAGCGGCCCAGCTCAGCGGAATCGTGGCCATCAGCGCCATCCCGGCAGCCGAGGTGCGCAGAAATCGGCGGCGTGGCAGGGAGATTTCAAGAGGCGACATGTTCATAAAATCGGCGACTGCTGAGTTTAGATTGAGGTCCGTGAAGGAGGCCCTCGGCCCCCGGTTGAGATTCGATGAGACGGAGACCTTCGTCGGTCCCCAGTACGAGGGCCGCGGTGCTGAGCATGCCCGCCAGGGTGCAACTCGGAGCCAGAACGTGCACAGCCTGACACCCATTTTGCACCGGACGCCCCGTGCGCGGGTCCAAAATGTGTCCCCAGCGCTTGCCTGCTGCAGTGAAGCCGCGGTGGTAATCGCCCGAGGTGGCCACGGCGGCTTCGCGGACAGCCAGTCCGCACCAAGCCCGGCCCGGTTGGTCGGGGTCTTCGAGCCCCAGGTGCCAACCCGGACGCCCATCGGCGGGCAAGCCCGTCACCCGGATGTCAGCCCCAAAGTCTATCAAGGCCCCGGTCAGTCCGCACTGACGCGCCAAAAGGGCTACCTGATCCACCGCGTACTCCTTGCCCATGCCACCCAGATCCAAGCACATCCCTGGCTCACTCAATCTCACCGAACCTGGCTTGCGCTCCACCTTGCGCCAACCGACACACTGGCGCGCGGCTTCGATCTGTGGGTCGGTGGGAATTTGCGCCCGACGCCAGTCCCACAATTGAATGAGAGGCAACGCGGTGGGATCAAACACGCCGCGGGTCAAAAAATGCATCTCGTGGCAGAGCGCCAAAATGCGGTCGATCTCTGGATCGGAAGCCACCGCGGCACCGCCGGCCGATGCGTTGAGAACAGAGATCCAACTGTCGGGCAGGAATCGGGAATACTTGGCCTCGAAGGCCGCCAACCACCCCAAAGCCTCGCCATCGAAACGGCGGATCGCTTCTGAAGAGCCCACCGTGACCCAGCGACACGTGGTGCCGAGAGCCATAAATCGCAACTCCCGACCACCGTCGGTTCGGAATTCGTGACAAGACTCCCGGATCCGGCGAAAGACCGGTGCGGCATTCCCATGAACCACCGTCGCGGGCGCCGGTTTGCTGGATTGGACTGGGGCGCTCACCATTGGAAACCAATGCCCATCGTGAAGACATTCGCCTGAGGATAGGCCGCCGACAAGGTCACATCGTCAAGGCCTTGCATGAGGTAGCGCTTGTAGGCCAGGTCCACAGAAACATGCTCATGCACTTGCCAGTGAATGCCAACTCCCAGCGTCCACGTCTCGAGATGGCTCAGACGGTAATCCGCCGAATAATACTGGGGCCACGCGGGCACTGAGAAGACCCGCCCATCCCCCGGGAACCCGGACTCCCCATCAAAGAGCAAACTTCCATCGGACTGCAGGGCCGCGTTCACGCCGTTGGGATCCACCAGAGTTCCGTTAAAGACGGGCGCGTAGAAGTCGGCCGCTGACTGGACGTGGTAGCGCAGCATTGGGGAGATCACGAGTTTCTCGCCAACCTTCTGGTTCCACTGGACTGCCGCAGTGTTGGCCCAAATGCCCCAATCGTCGTGGTGGAGCCGGTAGTTGGCATCGACGCTGCCATTCAGCGCGCTCACGAAGTGGGTAATTCCCAGATACCCGACCTGCTTGATGCGTTGGTTGGGGCGATTCTCACCGACCGCGGCCGAGGGATCCGAATTGTAGCCCTCGACCGGAAAGTCGTACTGGAAGTGAACCCCCTTGTACGGGTCCGTCAGATAGCCATCGGCCACGCCCACGGTCAAATTGGCCGTCAGGTACGTGTTGGGTCCCAGCAACTGGGTCACCCCCAAGAGGCCGTCCCAAGTGTCCTTGTCTTTCCACAGCGTCTTGTTGGCCAACCAGAAGCCGGTCACTTGGTCGAAATTGCGCGCCAAACCCAAGTTCAAGATCGTGTTCTTTTGGTTGAACTCGATGCTCTGATTCCAAGACAGCCCTACCGAGCGGTAGTCACTTTCTTCGCTGTATGCAATCTGGGGCCGCGATATGAAGCGACCGGCGGTCAGGTCGAGTTCGACCGATCCGGCACGACGAATGTCCTGAAAATTCTGGACCGGTAAGCGATCGGTTCCTGGCGCGGCGGCCGCCCCGGTCGGGGTCGCTCCCGAGATACCATCGTAAACGAAGTTTGCTTTTACCACCGCCTTGGCGTTCAAGGCCTGTTCGGCATAAACGGCGTGGGTCCGGATGTGGATCCGGTCGTTGTCCTCGATATAGTCCTCATAGCGGTAGTCGACTCGGTTCTCAGCCCGGGCCCGGACCGAGGAAACGCAGTGGAGCAACAAAGCTGTCAGGACGGGGCTGATTCGGGCCATCAGGCACCGGGACCACGGAGGCATGGGTTGGATCAAAAGGTTCAAAAGCAGGTCAGGCAATCCTTTAGACGCCTCACCTCCCGTGTCGATTTCACTGACATCGCAGCCTTTCAACCCCCTCCACACCTCGTCCGTGGCAGAACTCAGGTCATCCGGAGATCGGACTTGGCAGCGGGGACGGCTGCACCTCCGGGTTAGGCATCGGGTTAGGCGCAGAGTTAGGCATCGGGGTCGCTAATCGGGCCAATACTCGAGCGGCGGCGGCAAAACCGAAGGTGCCGGTCACCTGAGTGGCTGAACCGAAGCCGGATTCACAGTTGAGCCGCAGGGGCATTTCGTTGTCCGAAGCGCGGATCGCACAAACTTGGCCATCACGGTCCGGAAAGACCGGAGCCTCGGCCGAATGAACACAGTCGATGCGCAGCTTTTTAGCAGTTCTCGAAAACCCGTGTTTCTGGCGGAGGCGCTTGCGCACTTCACTCAACAACCGGTCGTGCGTCACGGTGGCCAAATCGGCGACTCGAACCGCGGTCGGATCACGGCGTCCGCCGGCCCCGCCGCAAACCACCAACGGAATCCCGGCGCCGTGACACAAGGCGATCAACCGCACCTTGTTGGACATGGCGTCGATGGCATCGACCACGAAGTCCGGGCGGTCTTCGGAACCTAAACCGGTCTCCAACCCCAGAAGGCGCGACGCAGTGTCGGCCGTGAAAAACTCCACCCGGACTTCTACCCGTGCCTCCGGGGAAATGGCCCGAACCCGTTCCGCCATGACTTCCACCTTGGACCGTCCCACCGTAGAATCCAGCGCATGCAACTGCCGGTTGATGTTGCTGACGCACACGTCGTCGAGATCGACCAAGGTCAACCGACCTATGCCCGAACGGGCGAGCGCTTCCACCACCCAGGAACCCACGCCGCCAAGGCCGATCACTAGGACATGCGCGGCGCGAAACCGACTCAGTGCGGCCGCCCCGTAAAGCCGTGCGATCCCTCCAAAGCGAAAATCAAAGTCACTCATGATCGAAATGCCCCACTGGCAAAACATTCAGGTCAAGGCACCCCATCCGTCGATCCGGATCCCTCGGACCCCAGGGCTCTGCGCCCGAGCAAAGTGCTCCAAGTTTCGGAAGACTTTCATGAACCCGTCGGAGAGTGGGCCTTGCCGTGCGCACGAAGCAAATCAGGGAACTCCAGTGAGTTCCCTGATCGAAGCCGGATGCCCTAGGCCACCCGAAAGCCATACCGCACAGAATCTGCGGAAAATCAGAGTTCCTTCCAGTTGCGGTGACGGTAGTTGTTCCAAACCCAACGGAAGTCGGGGTTGTTGGGGCCACCACCGGCCCAATTGAAGCTGGAAATACCGACGGCGGAATCCTTAGCGGCCTTGATGGTTCTGGCTTCGATCCAGCGGTGCCCCTCGTAGTGGCCGTCCTGGAAGGAGAAGGTGCTGAAGTTGCCGTGGAAAATGGCGAAAGGATCGATCCACCCCCTGGAATCTGTGCTCAGCACCCAGGTGCCGAGGTTGGAATTGCGGGGATCGGACTCTTCGATGAACACGAAGGACTGGGACGGGGAACTCACCTCGGAGGCTTTGAGGTACGGAGGCTGAGAGGCTTCCCATCCGAGAATGCCGTTCATGCCGTTGGCCTTGGAGTAACTATCGTAGGCCCACCCGGCGCCCGGACGCCGCTTGGAACGCAGGTCTCCCGGGCAATGATAGGCGCCAAAGGCCGTGCAGTACTCCCACATTGGGGAATTGGTCATGCCCTTTTGAACCCGCCTGAGCGCTTCTTCGAGGGTAATGCCATTGGCGATGTCTGGCACCGGTCCCTGCCAATAGCCGCCACCGGTGAGTGCCACCACAGCTCCCCCCTTGTTCCTCCAACCATCGGTCGGAGCCAAAGAGTCGTTGTTGTCCATCGAGTACATCTGCCAGGCCAGAACCAACTGCTTCTGGTTGCTCGCGCAGGCTGCACCGGTGGCTTTCGATTTCGCCTTGGCCAAGGCCGGCAAGAGCATACCGGCCAGAATCGCGATGATGGCAATGACGACCAGCAACTCGATCAAGGTGAAACCGCAATGACTCGGACGACGGCCCGACGCACTCAAAGAACACGAATTAATTTTCATGAACACGGATAAAAGTTAGGGATAAAAAGTAGCCCCATTTTGGATCGGACTCCAAGCACATAGGATGCTCCCACAAAATGTTCAAATTCCGTCGGGAGGCCGACACAACCACACCTCGCCTGAGCCTCCAATACTTCGCCCTCCGGTTCCTGGATGCGAATGAGGCTGAGGCGGGCGAGGCGTTTTCTCGATGGTGGAGTGGGGTAGGCAAGGTTTACCGGAATCGTGTCGGTTGCCCTTGCCCAATTTTTCAAGAAATGAGCCCCGCTCTTTTGGGGAGCCACCGGTTCATGGCCAATTTCCTTGAGAACCCGCACAAGCTCCCAGAAAGACATTGTGTTTGACCTCCCGGTTTTGGGTCACTGGCGGAGTGACTATGGTCGAACGCATTGTGACCCTGATTGTTGGGCTGCTACTGGGTCTGGTGATCGGCTGGATCCTCAGAGCTCTGCGTCGAGAACCCTCGAGGACGGCCGGCTCAGCCTTGGAGGAAGAACTGCGCCAGCAGGCCCTCCGGCGAGAGAGCGAGGCCAACGAGTGGCAGACCCGATCTGCCAACGCTCAGGCTGCGGCCGCCGCGGCAGAAGCCTCTCGGGACGGCGCGCGCCGGGAGGCGTCTCAAGCCATGGAGGCACATCGTGAAAAAGACACCGAGGTGAACTCTCTTCGCCTTGAATTGGCCCAGACCCAAAATCGCCTGGCCACGGCCACCGCAGAGAGCGCTGCAGCCCGAGCCAGCATCCTTGAGCAGCAGCGGGTCCATGAAGAATCTGAGCGCAGCCTTAAGGAAACCCACGCGCAATGGGTGGCGGAATTGCGAACTTCGCAGGAGAAGTCTTTGGCAGATCTTAAGCAAAGCTTCGCCGGCCTGAGCGCGGAGGCTCTCAAGCAGAACGGACCGGAATTCCTGCGTCTGGCCAACGAGACGTTCACCCGCTTCCAGGAGTCGGCCAAGGGGGACTTGTCCTTGCGCGAACAGCGCATCGAGTCGCTGGTCAAACCCCTCGAGGATCAACTTAAGGCCTACCAGGCTCGGCTTCAGCAAAGCGATTCCCTGCAATCGACCGCCCTCGGAGAAGTCCGTCGGCAAGTCGAACAGCTTTCGACCCACAGCCAGACCCTTTCCAGCGAGACCCACCGTCTCCGCGCGGTGCTCTCCTCCAATCAAGCCCGGGGACGTTGGGGTGAAGAAACCTTGCGCCGCGTTGTGGAGGCCTCCGGCATGAGTGCCCACTGTGATTTTGTGGAACAGGTGCGCGAGGGGGATTCCAAACCCGACCTCATTGTCCGACTGCCCGGCGAGCGGGTGATCATTGTGGATTCCAAGGTCCCGGATCTGGAGTTCCTCGCGGCCGTCGATTCGGAAGAGGAAGGACGGCGCAGCGCCGCACTGGCCGATCACGCCGCCAAGATGAAATCCACTATCAAGGCGTTGGCCGACCGAGATTATCCGGCTCAGTTCAACAACGCGCTGGACCATGTGGTGCTCTTCGTTCCGGCGGAATCCCTCTTCAGCGCCGCACTCGAGGGAGATCGGGATCTCATTGTTTGGGCCGCCGAACGCCACATCCTCTTGGCCACACCCGCTTCACTCATCGCCCTGCTGCGGAGCGTCGCGGTGAGCTGGCAGGCGCATGAACAATCCCAAAACGCTCAGCAAATTGCCGAGGCCGCACAAACACTCTACGAACGGGTCAACCGCTTCGTGGAGCATTTCGAGCGCATTCGGGACGGGTTGAGCAAGACCACCAAGGCCTATGATGACGCTGTGGGTAGCTACGAACGGATGGTGCGACCCAGTGGTGAACGCCTGGCCCGACTGGGTGGAGGCGTGGACAGCCGGACGCTCCCGGAGATCCGAACCCTCGACACCTCGCTGAGGCAGGCTCCAGAAAATCGTCTCCCCCTCGCACCGTCCAAGGAATTAGGCCCGAGCCTGTGAGTGCTTGAGCTCGTTGTAGCTTAAACCGTCGGTAACCCGGGCTGAGGGGACCGCGGCCCAAGAATAACCTCGTTCTTCAGCAACCAGACCCGACGCGGCGGCAAGGGTTCTTGATCGGTCAATCCCAAGAGAGCCACAACCGCCAGAGTGCAGGCTCCGACAATCCAAGTCCGCCGTCCGGTTCGGAATCGAGCGATGGCCTGGATGCGATGGACCAGCGATCGCGGGGCTGCCGAAGAAGGTCCCTGCCACGCGACGGCAACTCGATCGGCTTCTAAGCCCGAGGCTCTCTCCAGGCACTTGAGGAGCACTTGCCCGTACAACACGTTGCTCACACGGTCCGCTGACAGTGCGTGAACATCACACGCTTCTTCGCGATCTTCACGCCACCGCCGAAGAACCCAGCCCACCACCGGGTTGAACCAATGCACGGTTCGCACAGTTTCCAAGAGTCCGTTCAGCCAAAGGTCGTGCCGCCGGAGATGGGCTATCTCATGAAGAAATATGAGATGAATCTCCTTCTGGGAAAACTGCTCACTCAAATTGGGAGGCACCAGCAGACACGGTCGAATCAATCCCACCAAACACGGACCCTCCACTTCCGGGGATTGCCGGACGGGAACTGGGTGCAAAAACTTCGACTCTTCTCGGATGGCCTCATTCCAGAGGTCCACCAAACTGGATGGCGCTAACTGCGAGCGAGCAATCCTCTGTTGAAGCCGCCTCCAATCCGACATCACCCAAGCAACTCGGACGACCACGCCTGCAGCCCATGCCGCCAGGCACCAACGCCATCCGTCGATGGGGAAAGACACAGCAGTGATCGGTGGAAACAGCGGAGCGGTGACATTGAAGAGGCTAACCGGAGAAGGGATTTCCCAGGGCCACACCAACCGCGCCAACACCAAACCGCTCAGGATCAACCGCCAATCGGGTGAAAGGTGCCGCCGAAGCAACCGCCGCACTCCAAGCACCAGAAACCCCAGTACTGCCGCATTGGCAGAACCGCTCATCAGATCCCACCCCAGATTACGAATAACCTCCGGACTCATGTCAGAACGTCTCTGACATAGCAGGTTGCTTGCCTAGCTTCGCTTACTCGGAGGTTTCGGATTCCAGAATCCGACGCAACTCGCTGATCTGAGCCTTGGAGAGCTTTCGACTCTCAACATAGTGAGCCATCATCCCGGGGAGGGATCCGTCGAAAACTCGGTCCAGAAAGGATCGTGTGGCCGCCGAGACGCACTCTGCTTCGGACACCTTTGCGCTGTAGTGATAAATCCGACCGATGGATTCGTAGCTCAAGGCGTCCTTGCGAACGAGTCGATTGAGCAATGTCTTGGCGGTGACCGCCATCCAGGTGGGATCTTCCTTTTGGAGTTGGACAATAACATCCGCGGAGGTCACCGGATGTCGTTTCCAGACAATCCGCATGATCTCCCATTCCGTCTCTGAGATACGGGGTAAGGGCATGACGTCTCCATCAAACAGTAACGAGGGGCTTAATGACCCATCGCTACCGCCCTGCCCTACCATTGTCAATCGGGGTTTCCCGATATTTCACCTAGAAGATCCAAGGCGGCCAGACGCTCTTAGAACTAGGGCTTAGATTACCCAAGAAAACCTCCAGACCGATTCAAACCGTCATGATTTCCTTCTCCTTGATCGCCAAATGCTGATCCACCTTGGCGATGAAGGAATCGGTGAGTTTCTGAACATCGGCCTCAGCGGTCTTGATCGCATCCTCCGAGACCCCGCCGTCGTTCTTGGTCTTCTTCAACGCCTCGATCGCCTGACGGCGTTCATTGCGGACGGCGACGCGCCCTTCCTCGGCGATGCGCTTACAAATCTTAACGAACTCCTGACGGCGCTCAGAGCTCAAATCCGGCAGCACGATGCGAATGAAGCGCCCCTGGGATGCAGGATTGAGCCCCAGACCCGAGGCTTGGATTCCCTTTTCAACGGCCTTCATGGTGGACTGGTCGAAGGGTTGCACCATCAGCATTCGGGCTTCGGGCGCCGTGATGGTGGCCAACTCTTTCAGTCGCATGTTGGAGCCGTAGGCTTCCACCATCACGTTCTCAATGAGGGAGGGGGTTGCCTTGCCGGTGCGAACCCCGGAAAACTGGTTCAGGACGTGGTCTTCAGACTTCAGCATCCTCTCCTCGGTATCAAAGATCACTTCATCGATGGTCATGGTGATTGTTTGTGGGTTTTGGTCGTTGTTGAAAATTGAGGCTCGGGGCTCTTCAGGCCACCACTTGGGTGCCCACCTTCTTGCCGAGCACCACATTGCGCAGATTGTGGGGCTTGAAGAAATCAAACACGACAATGGGCATCTTATTATCCATGCAAAGAGCGAAGGCAGAGGCGTCCATGACCTTCAATTGTTTCTCAAGGGCCGTGGTGTAGCTGACTTGATCGTAGCGTTTTGCGTCGGCGTGCTTCTTGGGGTCTTTGTCGTAGATGCCATCGACCTTGGTGGCCTTCAACACCACTTCGGCGCCGATCTCATTGGCTCGCAACGCAGCAGCAGTGTCGGTCGAAAAATAAGGATTGCCGGTCCCTGCTGCGAAGATGACCACGCGACCCTTCTCCAAATGGCGCACGGCCCGGCGTCGGATAAAGGGTTCGGCAATTTGGGTCATATTAATGGCACTTTGGACACGGGTTTCAACGCCCTGCTTCTCGAGCGCGTCTTGAAGAGCCAAGGCGTTGATGACCGTAGCCAGCATGCCCATGTAGTCACCCGTGGCCCGCTCAATACCCTTCTCGCTTCCCTGAAGGCCTCTGAAAATATTGCCTCCGCCGACCACGATCACCACTTCGACTCCCAGCTGCTGAACCTCGGCGACCTGGCAGGCCATGTCGTGCACGGCCTCCGGGTTGATGCCCTGTCCCTCGACGCCTCCGAGAGCCTCACCGCTAAGTTTTAGGAGGATTCGGCGGTAACGCGGTTTGGATGCTACTGCAGGTTTCTTCATCGGCGCAGTGTTCATAGCAGTCCAACGATCCAGTCGTCAACGAGGTGGCACCCCGGTCGGCGGTAATCCCTAGGTCAATTCTCTGATGAAACCCGCTCGAACCGTCGCCCTGGGAACTGACGGACCAGTCGTTTGAGCTCGAGGCTAAACAGGGCGACCTGGACCGCACTGGGAGGCAAGCCGGACCCACGGATAATCGGATCCACCTCCAATGTTTCCCGGCCAAGGGCATCCCACACGGCCTGCTCCGCCGCGGTCAGGGTGATGGACGGAAACTCCGGCTGCCCAGATTGGACCTCAGGGCGATTGGATCCTGGAAATCGGTATTCAAACTCACTGAGAATGTCCTCGATCCCCTCGCACAGCTTGGCCCCTTTCTTGATCAAATCGTGGCACCCCTTGCTGCGCGGGCTGTCAATGCGGCCTGGCACCGCAAAGACTTGACGACCGTAGTCGTTGGCCAAATTAGCGGTAATTAGAGCTCCACTGGACAAACTGGCCTCGACCACCACCGTGCCGAGGCTCATGCCAGCCACGATCCGATTTCGGGCAGGAAAGGTGCCGCGGTCGGCGGAACGTCCGAAGGGAAACTGGGTCACCAAGGCTCCGCGCTCGGCGATCCGCTCGAACAAATCACCGTTCTCGGAGGGATAGACCCGATCAATTCCCGTGCCCAACACAGCAATGGTTCGGCCCTGGGCGCTCAAGGCCCCCTGATGGGCCGCTGTGTCGGCCCCTCGCGCTCCTCCGCTGATGACGCTGACCCCAGTGTAGGCCAGTTGGTAGCTCAGCTTCCGGGCCACCTCCATGCCGTAGGAGGTCGTCAAACGAGAGCCCACGATGGCAACCCCTTGCATGTCTTCCGGGGTCAACTTCCCCTTCACATAGAGCACTGTAGGCGGATCATAGATTTGCTTGAGGAGCGCCGGATACTCAGGTTCGGTGAACCCCAGCACCGTCACCCCGGACTCCTGGATCCGGCGCAGTTCGCCTGCCAAATCGACCTCGGACTCCCAACGGGCGATGCTGGAGGCCATTGGACCACTGATGCCGGGCACCCGTTCCAACTCGCCCTGCGAGGCCCTGAGCACTGCCGTGGGATCGCCTCCAAAATGATCCAGTAAATGGCGGGTGCGAATCGGGCCGACGCCCGAAATAAGGTTCAGGGCCACAAGGGCCTCAATAGTATCCATGGGAAGACTCTTCTAGTTTCTCCCAGCTAATTCGGTGCACGGCTCCGCTTTCTTTCAGACTTGGTGCCCCTTTGCGCTTTCGCATGGGGCCGATCGCTTGTTCCATTCGGAACCGACGATGCTTCACCGAATCACCGTTTCTGAACTTGCGCACCGCATCCACCAAGGAGAGGTGTCCTCCCGCGAAGCCACTCAGGCCTGCCTCGACCAAATCGGTCGGGTCGATGGCCAGGTTAAGGCCTACCTGAACTACGATGCGGCCGACGCTCTGGCACAGGCCGATGCCGCCGACCAACTGCGCGCATCGGGTTCGGTGACCCCGTCTGAGCATCCGCTACTGGGGGTGCCGATCAGCCTCAAGGATGTCATTGCCCACAAGGGGCAGCCCATGACCTGCGGTTCGCGAATCTTGGGAAACTTCGTTTCTCCCTACGACGCCACGGTGGTGAAACGCCTGAAGCAGGCAGGTGCGGTGGTCTTCGGGCGACTCAACTTGGATGAGTTCGCCATGGGTAGTTCCACGGAAAACTCGGCGTTTTTCACCACGCTTAACCCCTGGGACACCACCCGAATTCCGGGAGGTTCTTCCGGGGGCTGCGCCGCTAGTGTTGCGGCCCACGAGTGCTTCGCCAGTGTCGGATCAGACACCGGAGGATCTATCCGACAACCCGCAGCCCTCTGCGGCGTGGTCGGTATAAAACCCACCTACGGTCGCGTTTCCCGCTACGGGCTGACAGCCTTCGCTAGCTCCCTCGACCAAATCGGACCGTTCACCAAAGACGTCACGGATGCGGCACTGATGACTCAGGTCCTCAGTGGTCATGATCCCATGGATTCTACCTCAATGCAGGAACCCGTCCCCGATTATCGCGCGGCCTTCTCTGGCTCATTGAAGGGCCTTCGGATCGGCCTGCCCAAAGAATACATGATCGGCGGCATGCACCCCGAAGTAGAGGCATCGGTGCGTGCGGCTGTCCACCAACTGGAGTCACTCGGGGCCGAGATCGTCGAAGTCTCCCTGCCTCACACGGAATACGCGGCTGCGACCTACTACATTATTGCTCCGGCCGAGGCCTCGGCCAACTTGGCCCGCTTCGATGGCGTCCGCTACGGAGCTCGAGTGGATGGCTCTACTCCCATGGAGCTCAACAGCCGCACTCGCGGTCAGGGCTTCGGACCCGAGGTGAAGCGCCGCATCATGCTCGGCACCTACGTGCTCAGCAGTGGCTACTACGACGCCTATTACATCCGGGCTCAGAAGGTGCGAACCCTTATCCGCAACGACTTCCTGGACGTTTTCCAGAAGGTCGATGCCTTGGTCACTCCGACCACGCCCGCCCCGGCCTTCAAGGTGGGAGAAAAATCCAATGACCCGTTGCAAATGTACCTGTGCGACGTGTTCACGATTTCCTGCAACTTGGCGGGCATTTGCGGATTGAGCCTGCCCTGCGGATTTGCCTCTGATCCAAAACTGCCCATCGGACTGCAATTGCTGGGCAAGCCCTTCGGCGAATCTACTTTGTTCCGCATCGCTCACGCCTACGAGCAAAGCACTCCCTGGCATCGAGAGCTGTCCCCGTTGGCCTAACTGTCCCGCGGTCAGCCGGGAGTTTTGGACAGAAAATTCCCGGCACCCCTCCTATCCCAGACAGCCTCTCAAACAGGCTGCTGGGCGAGGGTCCGTCGCAGGTGGCGACCGGTATGAGAAATGGGGTCCGCGGCAATTTGTTCTGGCGTCCCCTCGGCCACAACTTGCCCGCCGCCTGCGCCTCCCTCGAGCCCCATATCCACAATCCAGTCGGCTTCGGCGATGAGGTCGAGGTTGTGCTCGATAACGATGACTGAGTGCCCCGCATCGACCAGACGCTGCAGCACGGCAACCAAGCGTCGGACGTCTTGGATGTGCAACCCGAGGGTGGGCTCTTCGAGCACAAAAAGATCTCGAGGCAGTGGTCGGCCGGGAACCTTTCGTAGAATTAAATCGGCATTCTCCCGCTCGATCGCGGCGGATTTGAGTCCACCCAGAAGGTGGGTCACTAGCTTAATTCGCTGGGCCTCACCCCCGCTCAAGGTCGGGCTAATTTGGCCCAACTGAAGGTATTCGAGACCCGTATCCCTCAGCGCTTCCAGAGGGCGACTCAACCGCGTTTGATGAGCAAAAAACTCAATGGCTTCAGCCACGGAGAGCTGGAGCACCTCCGCGATGGATTTGCCCTGATACCGGATCTCCAGCGTCCCTGCGTTGAAGCGTTTACCACCGCAGGCCTCGCAGCCCACCGAGGCCGTTGGGAGAAAATTCATTTCCATCTTCACCACCCCTGCCCCTTCGCAGTGCGGACACCGGCCGTGAGAGGAATTGAAACTAAAACGTCCGGGTCCATAGCCACGCATACGGGCCTCGGGCACCAGAGCAAACAAGGCTCGGATGTCGTCAAAGAAACCCACGTAGGTAGCAGGTGTGGACCGCGGAGTGCGTCCGATGGGGGTCTGGTCTACCTCGTGAACAGCGCGCAAGTTCCCCAAGCCACGCACCCCCCCTGCCAATCCTCGCACCTTCTTTTCGTCCTCACCGGCCAGTACCGCCCGAACCCCAGGCACGAGGCACTCTTTCACCAAGGTGCTCTTGCCCGACCCGCTGACCCCCGTCACCACCACCAAGCGTCCCAAGGGGAAGGACACAGTCACATCCTTGAGGTTGTTCAACCGCGCGTGGTGCACGGTCAACCACTCGACAGAAATCACTGAGGCGGCCGCCTTCGCAGATTTCCCCCGCGGCTTGCGTACTCCAGTCACTTCGACGGGGCGTCGCTCACCACGGGCCGGTCGCGGCAGCGGTTCTCGAAGGCAGCGACCCGTCACCGAATCCGGGTGGCGGAGCAAATCTTGCAATGTGCCCTCGGCAACGACCTCTCCCCCACGCACACCAGCACCGGGACCCAAATCCAGAATCCAATCGGCACGGCGCATGGTGTCTTCATCATGCTCCACCACCACGAGGGAATTGCCCCGGGCGCGCAGTTTTTCCAAGGCGTCCAGCAAGTGTTGGTTGTCTCGGGCATGGAGCCCGATGGTGGGCTCATCGAGCACATACAGGACGCCACTGAGATTCGACCCCAACTGGGCCGCCAGCCGGATCCGTTGGCCTTCGCCACCGCTCAAGGTGATCACACTGCGGCTGAGTTGCAGATAACCCAGCCCCACCTCTCCCATGAACTTCAGGCGCTCTCGGATCTCCGGAAGGATGTCCCGAGAGATTTCTGCAGCCCGACCCTCGGGGCGTAGACCGTCAAACCAGGCTCGAGCCACTTCGACGGACCACCGACCCATTTCCTCGATGGTGGGACGTTCTGATGGGGCTTCACCCAGAGGCAGCCGGACGGCCCGCGCCACCGGATTCAGACGGGCTCCTTGGCACGATGGGCAAGTCTCGCGGGATTCGGCCCAACTGAACCACGATTCCTCCACCGAGTCGGCATTGGCCCCGCGCTCCACATCGGGTAAGTGGAACAACTCGCCGAAACCGCGGCATTGAAGACACCAACCCTGGCTGGAGTTGTAGCTGAAATTCTTGGGATCCAACGAAGGGAACGAACGCCGGCATTTGGGGCAACCGCGTTCAATGGAATGCACGGTTAGGTGCCCCTTGCGATCCAGGGCAAAGAGGGTTCGTTTGCCCGCTTCGAGGGCTTCCTCGATCCGCTGGACGCGCACCTCGGAGGAGTCGCTGGCCTGAAAAACACCCGTGACGACTTCAACATCGTGTTCCTTGAACCGATCGAGTCGGAAGTTCTCATCGGCCGGAACCAACTGACCATCGGCGCGCAATTCGTGATAGCCCCGCTGACGAGCCCATTCGGACACCTCGCTGTGGAAACCCTTGCGGTTCCGGATCACTGGAGCCAGCAGCTTCAGTGGCCCGCGCCTGCGGACCGCCTCATCCAAGGTGGCCAGCAACTCCTCGCGAGTCTGTGCCTCGACGGGAACAGCACAGTCGGGGCACTGCAAGACCCCCAATCGGGCGTAAAGCAGGCGGATGAAGTGATACACCTCGGTCACGGTGGCCACCGTGCTCTTACCACCCCCTCGGGTGGTTCCCTGCTCGATGCTGACCGACGGTGGCAACCCCGTGATGAGATCCACATCCGGCCGGGACATCGGATCTGCAAACTGGCGGGCGTAGGCACTCATCGAATCCAAGAACCGACGTTGCCCTTCGGCGAACAGGATATCGAAGGCGAGGGTGCTCTTGCCGGAGCCACTCACCCCGGTCACCACCACGAACTTCCCGCGCGGGATATCCACGGAGATGTTGCGCAAATTGTGCTCGCGCGCCCCCTGGATGCGGATGACATCCGACGCCACAGGGGAGTTTTTCAGTTCCTTCGACACAAACTGAGGATGGTCCTGCTTTGGTTCTCGAGCAAACGGTCCGAGACGCCTCTTTTGAAGACTCTCTGGAAGGGCTCAAAAAAAGTGAATCCCCTTCAGCGAGCCAGCAAGGCCACCAACTCCCGATCGGCCTCGGGAAAGGCGTAAGTGGGCAGGTCCTTCGGGCCAACCCAGGCCACGGCCGCACAGTCGACAGGCCGGGGCTCCCCTGACATCAGCACCGCGGCGTAGAAGCGAAGTCGGACCGATTTCTCCGGATAATGATGAACCGTCTCATACCGCAGTTCGCCCACGGTGACGGTGATGGCCAATTCTTCGTGCAATTCGCGGACCAGACAGTCTTGCCACGTCTCGGCCGGCTCGCGCTTGCCGCCGGGGAATTCCCAAAGCCCTGCCAGATGGGAACCGATTTTTCGCTGGGTGATGAGGATCAACCCATCACGCTCCACCAGGCCTGCTGCCACGTCGATGACACCGGAGGCCATGACAAATTCAGCGGCCGATCCGGTAGTATTCCCGATACCAGGCGATGAACCGCTCGATGCCGAGTTCGATCGGTGTGGCCGGCTTAAAATCCACAGCCTCGGTGAGGGCGTCCACGTCGGCATAGGTGGCAGGCACGTCGCCCGCCTGCATCGGCAACATCCGCTTCTCCACCGTCTTCCCGATGGTCTTTTCGAGACAATCGATGACGTGCATTAGCTCGGCAGGCTGATTATTGCCGATGTTGTAAATGCGGTAGGGGGCCAAGCTCGTACCCGGATCCGGCGCAGCCCCGTTCCAGTCGGGATTGACTGGAGCAACGCGGTCACAGGTGCGAACCACGCCTTGGACGATGTCATCAATGTAGGTGAAATCGCGCCGCATCTTTCCGTGGTTGAACACATCGATCGGCTGACCGGCCAAGATCGCCTTGGTGAACAGGAACATGGCCATGTCCGGGCGACCCCAGGGGCCGTACACCGTGAAGAACC
>SXXZ01000004.1 GCA_005789375.1 Verrucomicrobiales bacterium
ATGAATGTTGGCGGCCAACTGGAGGAGCCGATGGAGCTTGGCCGACCAGGTGTGGTTGGTGAGGGAAATAGCCTGTTTGCGCCCACCAAGACCCGCGGCGTTGGTCACCCAGTAGCTTCCAGCGATGGCGACTCCATGAGCGGCCTCCTCCTTCGCCTTGGGCACGGGGAACTTGGTGCTGGGTTTGGCCGGATCGTAGAAGTTAAAATTGCCCAACTCGGGCAGGCCGTTGGAGAACTCCTTGCGCAGCAGACGATCGCCCGCCAACGAGATCCAAGTACCAGCGGTCCAGGGCACCAATGCCGTGGCACGGGCATCCTTACCGGATGCTCCATTGGTGGTGACCACATTGGCGCTGTAAGATTGGGTCCCCTCCGCATCCAGCACCTGATAATTCAAGTTCAGCTTGGACCGACGGTAGTAGCGATTGGCCAGATCGACACCAATCTCAATGCGACCATCGGAACTGTCGGTACCCACCGACCCGAGCAGGCGGTAAAAGGTGTAGGCGTTGTAGGTGGAGTTGGAGGCTTGGACGGTCGAAACCAATTGGCCGGTAAACGCGGTGCGACGGGTATCGAGATTGGTCCAAATGACTCGGTTGGCCCCCAGCGGGAGCAACGTTGGATCACTCAGCAGCGAGAAGGGTGTCAGGTAGGGATTGGCGACATCACCGCCAGACCAACGCCGAGTGGTGACGTTATCGCCGTCATTGAGCAGGCGGGGATTTCGTACCTGGGCCAAGCTCTGGATGAGTGGACCATCGGACAAGTCATCGACGCCGTTGAGCGGCAGCACCCTCGAGGCCGCTGCGGTGTCTCCGGTGGCCCCCAACTGAGGGCGGGAGTCTTCGGTAAGGATGTCCTGCGCGGTGGCGCGGCCCGTAACCGTCGCCACTCGGCGATGAGTCCAGAGATTGAGGGCGTGCTCGAAGGTCAGACCGGTGTTCGCCGCGTTGGTGGAATACGCGTACGTCTGCCACAGGTTGGTGTTCAGGTCCCGGAACAGGCCGGCCATGTTGAGTTCCCACGGCGCCACGCCCTGGTTGCGGAAGAACTGACTGGTGGTGGCATCCGGATTGCGGGCCTGATTATGGGCATAGTTGAGGTCGACCGTCTGATCGGCCGGGACCACCAGGTAGGCGATACGGTACAGGAAGCGATTGTTGCCCGAGTGCGGCCGGTCGGGATCGGCCAACACGCCAATCCACTCGGGATCACCCACATGCCACACCCGGTTGGTGCCGATGGCCCGGCCGGCGACATCCCGCTGAAGGATGTAACCATTGGTTTCGAAGCGCCCGTTGCGATTGAGGTCGAGGTAAAAGCGGTCTTCGAACGAATCCACTCGAGTGTCCATGCGCCCAATGCGAGCGACCACCGGGACTCGCGGGTCGTAGTACAAATTGGCCAACATCCGGCGATATTCGAGGATCTCGGCCGTGTTGTTCAGGTCGAACGGGCGGCCTTGGTACAGGTAAGAAACATTGGCCAGTGCCGAGTACCATTGGTTGGACAGTGCAGCGCCCAACGGCAGCCCCTGGCCAGCGGCGGTGAGGCCTCGAGTATAAAACGGAGCAATGAAATTCGTGGAGACGAACAGCGTGGGCGACTCCCGCATTCCTGACGAAGCGATCTGAGCCAAGATCCGAGCGCGGGCACGATTCAGCGCGGCATCGGCGGCGATGCGAACGTCGGCCTGCTCACCGGCCGCGGCCACGGCGGATCGCTCGCGACGGGCCACCATGAGGAAGGCGACGGCGGTGATAGTCACCACCGACAGCATGATCAGGGTGATGACCAGCGCCACACCGCGCCGGCTGGATTGGGGGGAAAGGCGTTTCATTGGGGCGCGGTGCGGAGGACGACCCTCTGGCGGAGGGTCTGGAGGGCGCCGGCGTTGTTCGCCAGCCACCGGTTGCGGGCTTGGATATTGTCCGGCAGGGATCGGAACTGATCCAACTGCTTGCCATCGAGCAAGGTGATTTCAATTTCAATGGAGGCCGGAAGATTGGGTCCACGGAAGAGGGTGCTCACCTGAGCGGTGTCCGAGTTGACGTTAATTACCTCGATGGGCAGTGGGCGTGAGACATTACCCGCACGATTGGTGCCTTGGAGTTGCCAAGCGACCGGGGTGACCGGGTAGTGGCGCGGCACGTTGATGTTCACACCGACCCGGGGGAAATTCACATCGTTAAGCACCGGATGATTGGCATCAAACGGCCGGCCATCGGCATCAAAGGCAGTAATGCGACACTGAAGAACCCCTTCCAGCAATTTGACCGCATCGCGACGGGCTTCACGGGTCTCTCCGGCCGGATACGTCGGAACCCACAGACGACCCGTGATAAGATTGGTGCGCAGGGCCGCAGTGCCGGTGAGTCGATAGGGCGGAACCATGGCCGGGGAGGCCAGATCTCGCAAACGGGCCCCCAGGCGACCTTGGCCGTCGAGCACTTGGACGAGGTTGGAGTTGGGCAGCGCCTCGTCGTAGAGGTAGAGCGAACCCAAGCCAGGCACCGGCGTGGAGACGACAGGACCTGCATCGAGAGTACCAATGAAGAGACCGCCCACATGCCAACGTCCTGCACTGGCCGGATAAGTGAAAAACAGTTCGTCAAAGCGCAGCGGTTGCGTGCGATTGGCTTGGGTGGCATCTCCGGCGAACACCAGTTCGTAGCCGGTGGCGTTGGCGGGGCGCACCACCAGGTGCAGCGCGTCCTCGACTTGAGGGGAGGCGGCCCGCTCAATAGTGCGCACCATGAGGTCGAGGGCCGAGCGACCGCCCTCGGACAAGTCGGCCTGATTCAAGCTCTGCCGGAAGGCCTTCTGGGTCTGATCGAACATCGCATAGAGCGCGGCAATAATGAGCGTGAGCAAGCCCACGGCGATCATCAACTCCAGCAGGGAGAAGGCTCCCGTGCGACGCCGAGGTTGCCGGAAGTCGGAGCGCATCACAGTGCCCGTTTGAACAAAGGAAAGGTTCATAGGATCACAGGGCACCCGGCAGGAACCGGTAGAAGTGAATCACATTAGGCCCCGGAGTCTCCGGAACCGGATTGAAGGGATAGACGATGTCTCCGAAGTAGCTGAGATCTTGAGGGACATTGCCGCGCAAGCGCGTCGGTTGACCCAACACCTCGGTGCGGAACTCCCGGCGGTTGAATCCCAAGCGGTACTGGTTGGGATCGGTGCCGGTGCGTTGCAGAGGCCACTCCAAAATCATGCGAACCTCGGAGACGCTGCCGGCCATGGCGTCGGAGGGCAACTGAGTGGCTCCCGGCACCAACAAGGACTGACGAGTCACCGTTTCGAGGGTGACTAGGTAGCGGAAGGCGAAGTCGATGCGCTTGTCATTGGGCATCGTCCGGCGCTCGCTCTTTCGGATGATGGGATGGTCGGCCATCGAACCGCTCATGGAGCGCATCTCCAGGCGGACGATGTTGGTGACCGCCACAGGATTGCCCTTACTGACCGACGAAGCTTCTTGGGTGTACTTGGGTCGACTAATAAGGCCCAACACTTGAAAGGCATCGACCAGCGGATCAGAACCAGCCGGAGTGCCCTGCACTAGCGGCCCATGAAAATGGTTGGTCCGTGCCGGTGCCCGGTCGCGATACTGACGGACGAGGGTGACGCGATCGGCGTAATTCAGCAGGTCTTGCAGCCGAGTTTGCCCGCCACGCAAGACGTTGAGCAGGAGTTCGGCATCTTGGGTGAGCAGCGACTCTTCGCGGTTCTGCTTCTGAACATTGAGCCCCGCCGGAAGCACACCGATGATGGCCACCATGGCGATCGCCACCACGGCGATGCACAGGGCGATCTCGATCATGGTGAAGGCCGCCGTGGTGCGAAGGGAGCGGGAGGGCTCACCGCGCAGGCGCATCCGCACGGGATTCCACGAGACAGACGCAACAGGTTGGCCGGGGATTCTCATCAGCGGAGGACGGGTTTGAGGATCCGGGAGCGGCCAGTGAGGCTAGAGATGATCACCCGGTTGTTGGTGGCGTTGTCGCGTGGGGTCTCGATGGCATCGGGCATGACCGTGCGGTCGATTCGACCGGCGGCGTCCCGCGAGATAAAGACACTGCCCTGCCCCACACCTAGGGCGAGCTCGGACAAGGGCGGTAGTTGCAGCTCGGGCCGACCATTGAGGGCCCAATGGCTATTCATCTCTGCCAGCGCCAAACGGCCGTCGGGACCAAAAGCAACGAAGCGCATGGGGATGGCCGGCAAGGTGTCGCCAGGGAACTCGGCTAGCGGGAATCGGAACAGCCGTTGGGGCAATTCGTGGATGGCCAGATCCCGCCGGTCGGTGGGAGCCAAGGGCACCGGGAGGAAGAGCTTGGGCGAAAGAATGACACCATCGGGCAAGATCTGCCAACCAGGCCCGAGGTAGCGGGTGTGGCTGCGGCCGGGTTGGGCACCGATCTCGCGCTCGACCAACAGCGCATAAGAGTGAAACACGCCAAGAGCAATATTGGTGAAGCTGCGCAAGGCCTGCTCGCGGAAGCGCTGCGGGGCCAACTGGCGCTCCACAACCATCGACTCGATCTCGGCATCGAGCGACAGGCGCGTCTGCCAGACATTGGTCGGGGCGAAGACCACATAGACCGTCGTCCGCAACCGCAGCGCCTCTTGCCGGGCGCGGTTCAAGTCATCGGTCAGCTGCCGATGCCCACTCGACAAAGTCTTGCCCTGCACCATGCCACGAATCGCCGGTACAGTAACGCCCGCCAGGAGGCCGATGATCGCCACCACCACCAGCAGCTCGAGGAGGGTAAAGGCGGCAAACCGCTGGCGTGGGGCCAGTGGTATTCTGCAACCGGTGGGTCCTTGGAGCTTCATGGGG
>SXXZ01000102.1 GCA_005789375.1 Verrucomicrobiales bacterium
CTGAAGCTCTGACAGCGTGACCGGCATGGCTGGATGCTCTCCCAAGGGCGCCGATCAGGCGAGCGCAAGTCCGCCCGTCGCAACTTCAGCCGCGGGCCGAAGCTCTGTCGGCCACACTCGAATGGGTTCGTAGAAGGTGTTGCGTTGGACGGGTTCCCGGCCCGCCTCGCGGATGGCGCGTATCAGTTCCGCTTCGGGCGTCCCTTGCGGAGATTTTGCACCGGCCATGTGGAAGATGTGCTCCTCGAGGATCGTCCCGTGCAAGTCATCGGCTCCATGGCTCAGGGCGACCTGGGCCATTTTTAACCCCATGCCCACCCAGTAGGCCGTGATGTGGTCGATATTGTCGAGGTAGAGGCGGGAGACGGCGATGGTTCGCAACTGATCATACCCGCTGGGTGCGTGCTGGACGGGCATGCGGTTGTTGTCGGGCTGATAGGGCAGGGGAATGAAGCCTGTGAATCCGTGGCTGAGGTCTTGCTGGCGTCGCAGTTGGTCTAGGTGATCGATGCGGTCTTCGAGCGACTCAACATGGCCGTAGAGCATGGTGCAGGTGCTGCGCCCTCCCAGTCCGTGCCAAGTGCCATGAACATCCAGGTACTCTTCACCGCTTTCCTTGCCGGTGGCGATGCGGCTGCGGACTTCTTTGCGGAAGATTTCAGCGCCACCGCCGGTGAGGGATTCGAGACCTGCTTCCTTCAGTTCTTGAAGGGTGTCCCGAACACTCTTCTTGGCCAGCCAAGCCAGGTGCAGAATTTCCACGGCGGTGAAGCACTTGAGTTGCAGGCGCGGATCCACCGCCTTCAAGGCCCTCAAGAACCCAGTGTAGTAGGAGAAGGGCAGCGATGGGTGCAGCCCGCCGACGATGTGAAGTTCGGTAATGCCCACGGCCAGCGCCTCACGGGCCTTGGACACCATTTGTTCTTCGGTGAGTTGAAACCCATCGTTGTCGCGCTTCTTGCGGCTGAAGGCGCAGAACTGGCAGCTCAAGATGCAGTAATTCGAATAGTTGATATACCGGTTGAGAATGTACGAGGCCTTGCGCCCGTTGCGACGCTGGTTGGCAAAGTCGGCCATTGAAGCCAGTGCGTTGAGGTCCTTTGTTTGGAACAAGCGCAACCCGTCCTCGGGTGTCAGTCGCTCGCCGGCGATGACTTTGTCTCGAATGGCCTGCAGCCCGTCGGGGCGATTGAACAAATCCACGGTCTTAAGAAACAGCAAACAGGGCCCGACGCAACTCGTGCGTGCACGGGATCCTTCGTGCAAGGAAGGGGGTTTCCAGTCTCACGGGATATGGGCATGGTCTGGGCATGCGCATCCTTTGTCTGATGGCTTCAATGGCTCTGTTGGCCGGTTGCACGCTCGGTAAGGCTCCGTCGCGATTGGCGTCGTCGTTGGTGTTCCACGCTCCGTTTGACCAGTCACCCGACGCGGTGGTGGGAGCGGGCGATCGGCGCTTCCAGACAGGGCCGAAATGGGATGCTCCACGCAAGACGACGGCGGGGTTGCCGACGAATGGTGCCCTTTGGATTGATCCGCGCGCAGGCCGCCATGGGGGTGCGCTGCGCTTTGAAACGAAGGTTTCCGAGGTGGTGGGGTTCCGGGTGCCGGGCAACTTTCCCTGGAAGCCCACGGCGTGGTCCGCGACGGTCAGTTTTTGGCTAAGGACCACTCCGGAGATCGACATACCCAAGGAGTATTCGGACGTAATCCAGATCACTTCTAAGGCCTGGGATGACGCCTCACTCTTTGTGGAGTTCACTCCCGACAATACTCCCAAGCATTTGCGCCTAGGAACTTATGCCGACAAAAACGTTTGGAATCCCGAGGGTAAGGACTGGGCCAAAATGCCGTTGTCGGAGAAGCCACTCCTTGTTCTGACCCAACCGCCGTTCCGTCGGGAGGAATGGCATCAGGTCGTCTTCACCTGCGAGAACTTCAACACTGGGAAGCCGGACGGTCGGGTAGCTCTTTATATCGACGGTCAACCGGTGGGCCGCCTCTCGGAGCGGCAGCACACCTACTCTTGGAATGCGGATGACGCGGTGATGATGCTCGGTTTGGGATACACGGGTTGGATGGACGACCTGGCCGTTTTCGATCGGGCCCTCACTGCTGACGAGGTTCGTGCCTTGAACCGGTTGCCGCACGGTGTCAGCGACCTTCATCGTGGGCACTAAGGGATCCTTCGGGGCACTTTCAATTTTCTCTGGAGACACCTATGGTCTTGGCCGTGCATCGCTTATCTAAGTGGCTCTGCCTTTTCCTGCTGGTCATGACCGTCCACGCTCAGGTGGATGTGAAGCTGGAGTTTGACCAGAACAAGTTTCTGACGGGTGAGAAGAGTGAGGTCATTCTGAGAATTGCTAATTTCACCGGAGGGCCATTGCGGTTGGGCGATCGTTCGGATTGGCTGCGATTCAGCATTGAGAACGTCTCGGGTGTGGGTGTCGCCAGTACCGCAGATTTGGAAGAGACGGGGGCCTTCACCTTGAAGACCGGAGCTCGGGCGACGCTGCGGTTTAACCTGACCCCCTTGTTCAAGATCGATCAGGTAGGCCGTTATAATGTCTCGGCCACGGTCTACACCGGTTCCGGTGAAAATCACGTCATTACGGCCCCTGCCGAGTTTGAGGTGATGAACGGTGTGGTCTTGTGGGAGCGGGAGTTCGGTGTTTTGGGAGGCAGTTCTGAACGCCGCCGGTATGCCGTCGTTCAGGCTAATTACCTCAAGCGGGCGCGCATCTTTGCCGTGATCACCAACCCGGAGGCTTCGGTGACTTACAAGGTGATGCCTTTAGGAACGGTGGTGTCGTTCAACCCTCCCTCCATGGCGATGGATGCCCAGAATCGATTGCACATACTCCACCAATACGGAGCGGACGACTATCTCCATCACCGCATCCACGCCGACGGGACCGTGGCCGTGCGACACAACTATGTGTCCCGCGTCGGACGTCCTATTTTAGGAGTCGATGGCACGGGTGATGTGGCCGTGATGCGGGCTACTCGGCGTGCGAGCAACCTAGACATTAGCCTTTCAGAAGACTCCGCCGGCTCCGGCACCAATGGCGCTGCCAATCCTTCATCAAAGACCAACTCCTTGATCTCTCCGACCTTGCCCCCGACCGGGGCCCCTAAGGCCCGCTGATTTCAGGGGCGGCCTTGTCGGGTGGGTAGCTACTCAGACCACCGAGCGAGGTGTCCCTTGTCGACCTTCCAGCGCAAGAGTTCACAACCCAATTGGCGAGGCCAATTCTCTTCGGTGCACGTCATGAACACTTGCCCACCCGCTCGGAAGGATTGCTGCAAGAGCGGAAGAAACGCCGATCGGCGTCGGGTGTCTAATTCGCCCATCACGTCGTCGATGAGCAAGAGCGGCGGAGTCCCGTACACGGCGGCGAGGTGCTCGGCCTGTGCCAGTTTCAAAGCAATGGCCAGGGTTCGCTTTTGGCCCTCACTGGTGTAGGGCGCTGCGGCGCGGTCATTCACTAGCAATGTTAGGTCATCGCGATGGGGACCGACGACCGTGGTCTTTAGGGCGCGTTCTCGGGCACGAGATTGAGACAGGGCCACGGCGAAGTCGCCGGTGACACTGGGTTGATAATGCAGTGCCAGTTCGTCGCTTTCGACCGCGATACGCCGGAAGGCGGATTGAACTCGCGGGGCCAGTGCCGGGACGAAGTCTTGCCGAGCCGTGATCAGCGACTCGCCCGCCAGAACGAGTTCTTGGGTGAATCCATCTAATTCGACGACATCCACCATGGGTTGCTTGAGCAGTGCATTCCGAGAGCGGAGGGCCTTGGCATAGCGCATGAACAGCGGGAGGTAGCCCGGGATGGTCTGGGCCAAGAGCAGGTCCAGGAAGCGCCGTCGCCCCTGGGCAGGTCCCTTCACTAGGGCCAGGTCTTCGGAACAGAAAACCACCGCCCGCAAGACACCAAAGTAATCCGCCAATTTTCGAATGGGCCGTTCATTGAGCGAGAGCTTGCGTTCCTTGGGCGACCAGTAGGCCTTAATGTCGCTGACCCCTTGTCCCTCCACCGAGCCTCCGACGAAGTAGCCCTTGGCCCCCTGCCGGATCATTTGCGCTCCGCCGCAACCTCGGAACGATCGCAAGGTTGCCAACAAGTAGATGGCTTCCAGGATGTTGGTCTTGCCCTGGGCATTGTTGCCCAAGAGGACATGACAGCCGGGCCCGAACTCAGCATCCAACCGGACGTAATTCCGGAAGTCGCGCAGTTTGAGTCGGGACAGATGCATATCGGCTGCAGTGTGGGAGTGGGGTGGCCGGAGTGTCCAAGCTGGAACGCGGTCGTCGTCGGATCCGCTCAGGCGAGGAGAGCCGGACATTGCACGGCGGTTTGCACGGCGGTTTGCACGGCGGTTTGCACGGCGGTTTGCAAGGCCTTGGCCCGGACGGGCAGTGGCCAGTCGGAGGGGGCTTCCAAGGTGTAGCCTTTCGGACAGCCGTTCTGGAGCAACCAGAAGGACTCTGGCCAATCGGGCCGTTGCGTGGGATCGATCGTGGGTCGGATGAGTCCAGGTGCGGTGGACTCTTTTCCGTCGATCCAGGGTGAGTGGTCGATGGGGCACACCGTACGCACCGACTCGAGGATGGCACCGGCCAGCGAGGGCAGGTTCCCCGGATTCAATTCGTACAGGTAGAAGCCGTGCGACTCCCAGTCTTCGTGCAGGCAAATCGAGACATCCCACGGCGGGAGCGAGGCAAGCCATTCGAGATGCAAACGCACCTCGGGCGACTGGGGGACTCGGTAGTCGCGGTTCAGGTCGAGGCCCGCGGCGTTTTCGCGCGTGCCCAGCTCGCAGCCCTGGGGGTTGAGGCAGGGGCAAATCCCTAGGTTGAGGTCGTCGGGCCAGGCATTGTCCCGGATCAAATCGCGCAGGGCCACCAGTCCGGCGGGTTCGTCGCCGTGGATTCCGGCCGAGAGGTAGCATCGTGGACCGGGTCGACCGAGACGGGACAGAAAGACGAGCTCATGAGCGCCGACCGAAGAGACGTGCTCGGTGAATCGGTGCCGGTTCGCCAGAAAGCGGATTTCCTTCAGGAGACTTGCAGCGTCGATTCTCTCGCCGCGGTAGCCGGCGCGATTCACTCCCAGACGCGCAGGATGGGGCGAAGGATTAGGGGCAGGCTCCATGGTGATCATTCTCGGACGCAGACCGAAGCTTGAAGGCATTGGGAGTGGATCGCTAGTTTGGTCGTCACGATTTCCCAGAGTCAGGCAGCCGCAGGTTCTTTGTCTGCGGGCCGGCTCCGAGAAAATCTGAATGCTTCCCGTGCCAACCCGACTAGAACTCAACGGAATCGAAAAATCCTTCGGTGCCACCCAGGCGCTGCGGGGGGTGAGTCTGTCGCTGGGGCTGGGTGAGGCCCATGCCCTCATCGGGGAGAATGGAGCGGGAAAAAGCACGCTGCTCAAGATCTTGAGCGGAATCCATGAGCCGGATGCGGGCTCCATGATGCTCGACGGTGCGGATTACCAGCCGGTTGATCCCATTGCTGCCCAGCGCGCGGGCGTGGCGATGATTCATCAGGAACTCAATTTGGCCCCACACCTGACGGTGGCTGAGAACATCACCCTGGGCGAAGAACCCTCCCGCTGGGGGTGGGTGGATCGGTCGCGTCAGCGGCAGTTGGCCACTAAAGCCCTGCGGCATTTGGGGGCCGAAAGTATTCCCCTGGACGCGGTCTCCGGGGAGTTGCCCATTGCCCAGCAGCAGCTCGTCGAGATCGCTCGGGCCCTGCGGTCGAAGCCGCGGGTCCTGATCCTCGATGAACCGACGTCGAGCCTGACCCGTGCCGACACCGAGCACCTCTTCGCCGTACTCGATCGCTTGCGGGAGGAGGGGGTCAGCCTGCTGTATGTCTCCCACTTCCTGGAGGAATCTCGTCGAGTTTGCTCGCGCTTCACGGTCTTGCGTGATGGCGCCAGCGTGGCCACCGGGGCGCTGTCGGACATTTCTAATCCGGAACTCATTCGGATCATGGTGGGGCGCGAGGTTCAGGACCTTTACCCGAGAAGTCCGCGGTCGTTGGGCGAGAATGTGTTTCGGGTTGCGGCGCTGCAGGGCGTCGAGAAACCCCGCGCGGTGACCTTTAGTTTGCGGCAGGGAGAGGTCCTCGGGTTGTTTGGTCTGGTGGGTGCGGGTCGCTCCGAGACCTTGCGCGCTGCCTTCGGTTTGGATGCCATTCGGTCGGGGACAGTCCATTTGGGTGACTTAGATATTTCATCCAATTCTCCCCGGCAGCGTTGGGCCGAGGGAGTTGGCTTTCTGAGCGAAAATCGAAAGGAGGACGGACTGCTTCTCGCTCGAAGCATCGCGGAAAACTTGTTCATTACCCGGCCCGGAGACTTGGTGCGTTGGGGTTTTTGGCATCCGCCCTCGGAGCATCGGGAGGCCCAGGCATGGATGAAGCCTCTAGACATCCGTGCCCACAGTCCTTCCCAGCCGGTCCA
>SXXZ01000103.1 GCA_005789375.1 Verrucomicrobiales bacterium
AGGACGTGCTCTGCCAACTGAGCTACGCGGGCCCTGTTCGTTTGCCAACTCCTCCAACCCAGCGACGCGGCAATGACCCCTTTCGGGTTCCTCACTTCGTCTATCGGCTGGCTGCCATCTTCCGACGGCAAAAAGTCCGATCTCCAGTCCAACACGGACCGGAAACCGAACACGGTGCATGCAACGCTTCGATTGAGCGGGAATAGATAGAAACGCTGATGGAGGGTGTCAACAGTGTTCTGCAAAAATTCGATTTGAAAACGTGCTTGTCCGGATCGAGGAACAGACTTTTAGCAGCACTTTGGAGGCATGTTTGATTCGGAGGCCTACCTTCGCCCAAAGGTTCGCCCAACGGATGTCTCTGGAGCGTTCCTGCATCGATTTTTACTGAAAGGCGAAGGCGAATTGCTCGGTCTTGCCCGGATTTTCCAATCCCGGGCCATCGTTGAAAACGACGGTGAGCGAAACTCGATGGACTGCTCTGCGGCAGGACGGCGGGCGAAGGAGCCCTGCATCTCAAACGCTGTAGATCGTGCTCCCGTCACTGACGGCCGGCTTAGGAATCTGAACGATCACTTTGAGAATGTCTGCGAGGACAAGGATCGGTTCTTGGGTCGAATCAATTTGATGAATCAACGAGTCTGGATAGCACTCCAAAACAGCTCGAGTCTCCCGTTTGTAGGTTTCCAGACGGCTACGGATGGTCTCCACATTGGCATCGTCGAGACGGTTCTCCTTCAAGGCGCGTCGCTGGAGCCGCACGATCAGTTTGTCCATCACCGGACAGAACAAGTTGAAAATGGCTTTCACGTCGATCATGTCGCGCATGATTTCAGCTTGAAGGGGGTTTCGCGGAATCCCGTCCAGTAGGAGTGTATCGGCCTCGGGATTGAAACGACCGGTCGCAGCAAGTCCATCCATGGATTGCTTCCAGAGCTGGATGGTCGGCTCGTCAGGAACCAGTCGGCCGTTCGACGCGTATTCTACAAACACTCGGCCGAGGGGAGAATCTACCCGGAGATTACGGAAGGCATCGCCACAGGAAAAATGCACGAAATTCGGTATCTGACCGAGAATCTTGCCCTGGGTTCCTTTGCCTGCACCCGGTGCCCCAAAGAGGAGAATGGCTCGATATTTCATCGAAACAATTTCGACTTCAGGCGTTTTTGTTGCGGAGTTTAACCTCGAGAACCTGGGCAAATTCGATGGTGCTTTCAGCTCCATCCGAGGATTTCAGCGCCAGGTCGCTGCCACTAATGCGGCTAATCCGGGTGGCCACAATGACGCCGGCCGCCGTGGTAATATCCAGTACCAGATCCTTGTCGGCCTCAGAGGCCACAACCTTGAAGAGCGAGGGGAACTGGGTCTCGAAGAAGCGGCGATTGAAGGTTGTTTCACCACGACGAAAGTGTTTGGGCAAGCCCTCGTTCGAACCCGCCGCGCTTCGGGCGGCTGGGCCCGCGGCGCTGGAAGCGGCCGCAGCGGCCACCGGTTGGGCAGGCACGCTGAGGGACTGGGCAGCCACTGCCTCATCCGTCGCACTCACCACGACCTCCTCTTCGCGTCGAGGCAGCGCCAAGAAGATAATAGGACCGATCACTGGTAATACGGCCGACACTCCGCACACCAACGGCACCGGGCGCCAGCGGAAACGGGCGATCTCGTAGGCGGCGTACAAGTTGGCCAAGTAGAGAAATCCGAGGAGGATCATTCCGTTGGGCGTGGTTAGCGCGGCGTAAACTCCCTTGCCAGCAATGTCGGCTGCGGGTCGAGAGGCCCGCTCGGGCTGGCGGACATCAATTTTTCGAGCTTCAACGCGAGCAATATCTTCAGCCGGGGGTTCCAACATCGGTTCGACAAAGCGGCCGGCACGGGGATGGCCTGCCAAAGACTTAAGTGTCGCTTCGTCCAGTTTGGCCCAGTCAACGCGGGGAGAAAAAATTCCGGACTGTTGCCGGACGATAAGGCCGTCGGCATCTGCGGCGGACACTTCGCCCACGTAGACGTCACCGGTGATGGTGCGGAACTCGCCACCGATGACCCGCGACACCAGGCAAAACAACAATGTCCACCAACGAAGAAGGCGCATGATCCTGATAGCCTTGGCAAACCAACCGGGCCGGTAAACCAAATTTCTTGGCTACTCGCAAAGCCGAGGAGGGCGATACGAGGCACCGCTTCGATGAGCTTGGACCCGTAGAGACGGTTCAATCTCCAGTGTGGAACGAGACAAGGTAAGGCTCGAACTCATGCCGGAGATAGGGCGGGAGACGAACCCGGAAGCAGGCCTCTTCGCCGGAGTAGTCCTGCTCGACAACCTGCGCCACCGAGTGGAGGCGGCTCATGACCCTCTGCTCATGGTGGGGGATGCGAATCTCTACGAATTCCCGGATCGGCTTGAGCATGGCCCCCAACTCTGCAAAGAGGCTCTCGAAGCCTTGCTTTTTACGGGCAGAGACCGCCACAGCTTTGGGAAATTGCTGGCAACACATCGCGGCCATTTCGGTAGCCCCGGGCTTATCGATCTTATTGAAGACCATGAGCATGGGTTTTTCTTGGGCTCCGATATCGGCGAGCACTGCATTGACCGCTTCCATCTGCTGGGCAGCGTTGGGATGGCTGGTGTCCACCACGTGGATGAGCAGGTCCGCCTCGACAACTTCCTCCAAGGTCGCCTTGAAGGCCTCTACCAATCCATGCGGCAACTTGCGGATGAATCCTACCGTATCGCTCAAGAGCACGTTCTGGTTGGAAGGCAGGCGAAGCCGGCGCGTGGTCGGATCGAGGGTGGCGAAGAGCATGTCTTCGGCCATCACCTCGGATCCGGTGAGGGCGTTGAGCAACGTCGATTTGCCGGCGTTGGTGTAGCCCACGATGGAGGCCAAAGGCCACTGGTGGCGCTGACGACCTTCTCGCTGGGTGGATCGCTGGCGCCGAACCGTGGTGAGCTCGGTGCGGATCTTCTCGATGCGCTCCTGCGTCTTGCGGCGATCGGCCTCGAGCTGAGATTCGCCCTCACCACCGATCGACCCTGTGGATCCCCGCTGGCGGGAAAGGTGGGTCCAGTAGCGGGTGAGCCTCGGCATGAGGTACTGCAATTGAGCCAACTCGACCTGCAGCTTGCCTTCCCGGGTGCGGGCCCGCTGAGCGAAGATATCGAGGATGAGCGCTGTGCGGTCGATGACCTTCGCTCCGAAAATCTCCTCCAGATTGCGGGCCTGGGCCCCGGAGAGTTCTTCGTCGAAGAGGACGGTGTCGGCATTGGCCTCCTTGGCGGCCTTGGCAAACTCCTCGGCCTTGCCCGCCCCAATGAACGTGCCCGAGTGCGGTGCCTCCAAGCGCTGGGTTCCTTGCCCCACCACCGCGACCCCGGCCGTGTTGGCTAGTTCAGCCAATTCATCGAGGGAGTCCGAGACATCCCATGCTGTTTGGCTTTTGAGTTCGACGCCCACGAGGAAGGCGCGTTCGGATTTCTTGTCCGCGGTATCAATGAGGGCTTTCACAAGGGATGGCTGACGGTGGAGGAACGATAGCAGTAAAACAGATTTCTGGCCATTCTTGGGATGCCTCTCAAAACCCGAGTCTTTTCACTCGAAAGACTTCGGCCTTGTTCGCTCGATAGGGTGCGCGAAAGACTGTAGCCATGCACGTGCTGCTGGCGACCAGTGAGCTGAATCCCTATTCAAAGACCGGGGGTCTGGCCGACATGGTATCGGCCCTGGCCAGGGCATTGGCGGGGACGGGTCTGCAAGTCTCGGTGGTGACGCCGCTCTATCGTGGAATAACCAAGACCTTTCCGGGCATTGAAGCAACCTCCTGGCGCTGGGACATCCCGATGGGAGACAGCCTTGTGGAAGGGCGCTTCCATTGCCAAAAGCCCTCACCCAACCTCACGCTTTGGTTTGTGGAGCAGGCCGGATTCTTTGATCGGCCTGGTCTCTATGGCGAAGTCGGTCGGGACTACGCAGACAATTCGGCCCGGTTCATCTTCCTAAGTCGTGCGGCGTTGATCTTGGCCCGCCATCTGCCGGAGCCCCCAAAGGTCGTGCATTGCCACGATTGGCAAACGGGGCTGATCCCGATCCTAGCCCGACATGCCCAACTGCAGACCGGGTGGGCCCAGCCGCCTCGGACGATTTTCACCGTCCACAATTTGGCTTTTCAGGGATCGTTCCCGGCGGCCAGTTGGGGACTGACGGGTCTTCCCAGCGATTGGCTTCACTTGGAGAGCGCCCTGCATTTTGAACGGGTGAACTTCTTGAAGGCCGGTCTCACCCAAGCCCAGGCGATCACCACGGTGAGCCCAAACTATGTGCGGGAGATCCTGACCCCCGAATACGGCTGCGGCCTCGAAGGCTTGCTGCTTAAGCGCTACAACGATCTAGGCGGTATTCTCAACGGGGTCGATTATGAGGAGTGGAACAGCGCCTCCGACCCGGCCCTTCCAGCGAGCTTCTCGGCGCAGGACCTTTCGGGCAAAGCGACGTGCAAAGCCGCGTTACAACGGGAGATGGGTCTGCCGGAGGATTCGGGAGTCCCACTTTTTGCCAACATCTCCCGACTCACAGACCAGAAGGGTTCAGCGTTAATTATCCAGACGCTTCGATCACTCATCGATGCTGGCGAGTCTTTGCAGTTTGCGCTCTTAGGCAGTGGTGATCGGGCACTGGAGAATGCCTTTGGCGATTTGGCCAAACGCTTTCCGACTCAAGTGGCTGCACGCATTGGTTTTGATCCAGCCTTGTCGCACCGCATCGAAGCCGGTGCCGATTTCTATCTGATGCCCTCGCGCTTTGAGCCGTGCGGTCTCAATCAGTTGTATTCGCTACGCTATGGAGCCATTCCCATCGTTCGAGCCACCGGAGGCCTTCAAGACTCTGTGGTAGATCCCCGAGACAACGCGGCACAGGCCACTGGCATCAAGTTCACCACGTATTCGGCGGCGGCATTGCATAAAGCCGTCCTGAAGGCGCTGGCCCTTTGGAAGGAACCCGCGTGGCTACAGCACCTCCGCCACAATGGCATGACGGCGGATTTCTCCTGGGAAAAACAATCGGCCGAGTACGTCGCACTCTACGAATCGGTGTGCCGAGAGTAGGCGGGAAGAGTCCGGATTTTAACCCGTCAGAGCAACACTCAGACCGGCACACCGTACAAGGTCGTCCGGCGGCGCGGAATCCGACCGACCGAACGGATCGCAGCCTCGATCTCGACCGGAGTGAGGCATTCTCCAAAACGCCCACCGCTCTCGCGGGTGATGCTTTCTTCATAAAGCGTGCCGCCGAAATCGTTGCAGCCGGAACGGAGCATGGCCGCCGCACGCTCGGGCCCCAGCTTCACCCAACTGGTCTGAAGATTCGGAATTTCCTCCCCTAAGAACAAACGGGCGATGGGATACAGCTGCTCCACCCGGCCGACTCCGGCCTCGGCCAACGCCTCTGGACTTACGCCTGCCTCCCGGGCCAATTCGCCGCCCAAGCGATTGCGATACGGCACGAAGGCCAAGGGCACAAACTCCGTGAACCCGCCGGTACGCCGCTGGAGAGAGCGGATGCGGTCGAGGTGCCGGATGAGGTCTTCCCACGATTCGCGGTGGCCGAAGAGCACGGTGGCCGTCGAGCGAAGTCCGGTCTGGTGGGCCGCTTCGATAATAGCCTCCCACTCGGCGGCTCGGAGCTTGTCGGGCGAGAGCTGGTCACGCATGGCGTCATCGAGAATTTCCGCGGCTGTGCCGGGAACCGATCCCAGGCCGGCATCGCGCAGGCGACTGAGCACCGTGCGGGGATCCAGACCGCTCTTGCGGCACAGCGAGTGGATCTCCATGGGCGAATAGGCGTGGAGATGAACGCCGGGCAAGGCGCTCTTCAGGGCGCGGAGCAGCTCTTCATAATACTCCAGCCCGAGGTCCGGATGGATACCGCCTTGCAGGCAAACCTCGCTGACCCAAGGCGTTTGCAGCACACGCTCGACCACAGCCCCGACAGTCCGGGTGTAGGCTTCGGGATGGCCCGGCGGACGGTAAAATCCGCAGAAGGAACAGTTTGTGGTGCAGACGTTGGTGAAGTTGGCGTTGCGGTTAACCACATACGTCACGACCTCGCCATGGAGACGTCGGTTCAACGCATCGGCCGCCTCGCGAATTTCCTCGCGCGCCGCGCCATCGGCCTGGGCCAACTTCAGGGTTTCGTCTACCGACAGCGCCTGGCCGCGCAAGGCCTTGGTCAGCGGTTCAGCCGGTCCATGGAGGCGGTGCGTTTCGGGCATGGGTTTGCGGGGTCCGTCCGCACTGAGCTTAGTACGTCCGTCTCGGGCTTGGATCACTGCGGCGACTCGGGCGGAAATCCAGCCCTTCTCCACATACGCATCATACACCGGCCACCGGTGGTGCAGTTCGGCTCCTTGGCGTTGGCAGGCCTGAGCGTAGCGTTCGGGAGGGGCCCAGGGGTTGAGGGGATTGACCCAATCGCCGTCGGTGCTAATGCCGCCCAGGTCGTCGGTCCACGGCAGCAAGGCTTCCCAGTGCGGATTAATATTGGGCGGAATCTGAATAGCCACCCCGGGGGCCACGCGCCGCCAGTGCTCGATGAGCTGCAGATATTCTTCCAGCGCGGGAGCTTCGGGCACAGAGCTAAGGCGCGATCCCTCATTGGGGATGAAGTTCTGGAGGATGATTTCCTGCAAATGCCCATGGCGCGCGTGGATTTCGACCAGGGCATCGAGCGAGCGGATCCGGGACTCCCGCGATTCACCCAGTCCTATGAGAATGCCACTGGTGTACGGCACGCGGGCGCGGCCGGCGGCCTCCAATGTGTGTAAGCGACCCTTGGCGGATTTCTGCGGGGCGATGGTCCGATTGAAGTCGTCGTCGATGTTTTCGAGCATC